>WOZT01000197.1:0-3409 GCA_011620145.1 Gammaproteobacteria bacterium
ACCAGCTTGCCCAGATGCCCGCCCGCCTCCATGCGCCGATGGGCCTCGGCGGCCTCTGTCATCGGATAGACCTGAGCGATGGGCAACCGCAACCGCCCGGCCGCAAGATCCGGCAGGATCTGCTGCTCGAAACGACGCGCCAAAGCGATGCGTCGTTCGATGGGTTGGCTGCGCATGGTGAGGGTGCGAATGCTTTGCCGACGCATCAGCAGCCCGGTCAGGTCGACGGTGTCACGGCCGCCACCCAGCAGCCCCACCACCACCAGACGCCCCTCCTCGCCCAGCAGGGCCAGGTTCTCCGCCAATCGTCCCCCGCCCCACAGATCGAGCACCACGGCGGCGGCACCTCCCAAGGCCCGGCACGCCCGCGGCACCAGATCGGCGCTGCCTTCGATCAGGGGGAGGTTCAATCCAAATTCCCGCAAGGCGTCCAGGCGATCGGCGTCGCGCCCGGTACCCACCACCGGGTGGCCTGCCGCGTGAGCGAGCTGGACCGCTGCCATCCCGACGCTGGACGTGGCGATGCGCACCGCCACGCCTTCACCGGGTTGCAGCCCGCCTTCTTCCCAGAGCGCTCGGAATGCGGTCAGAAAAGCCTCGGGGATCGCCGCAGCCTCCGCGTCGGTCAGACGCGGCGGGATCGGCAAGGTTTCCCGCTCCGGCACGGTGATGAACTCGGCACAGGCTCCCGCCGCCACCAGACCCATGACCCGGTCCCCCACCCGCCGCAGGCTGCAGCGAGCACCCACCGCTTCCACTTCACCGGCGTATTCCAGGCCAATGCGGCGGGGATCCCAACCGGAGGGTGGCGGATATAATCCGCGGCGCTGCAACAGATCGGCCCGATTTACCCCGGCCGCCCGCACCCGGACGCGCACCTCCTCCGCCCCAGGTTGCGGCTGATCGACGGTCGCCAGAATGAGGACCTCAGGGCCGCCGGGACGGGCGGCGATCAGGGCTTTCACGAGACCATCCTCGTGGTCACATGGCGCCGATCAAGGCGACCATGAGCAGCACTTGCCCGAACAGCCCGGCAAAGAAGCTGAGCGTGCGCACGATGGGAACGCCCAGGGTATAGACCGTGTAATGGATCAGTCGGGCCCAAAAATAGAGTGCCGCCCCAAAAGCCGTTACCCCTGAATTGGCGCCGACCAATTCCACCATCAGCACCAGCGGCGCGAAGATCACCAGGTTTTCCACGGCGTTGGCGTGCGCGCGCATGGCCCGTCGCGCCCAGTCGGACTCCGGCAGGTCATCCTTGCGGGGATTGCCCATGGCGCCGAACAGGCCACGCACCTTGATCCGATTGAGCACGTAGGGAAAAAAGAAAAAAGCCGTCATGATGACGGTCCAGGTCAGCCAATTCAGTTCTGCCGACATGATGCACACTCCTTATGATGATGGTGTCGGTCGTGAAACGTGGACCGAAGCCGGCCGTTGAACATAAACTGCGCCCCACCGCCCCGCAAGGTTTGGGCGAGGATTCTGGTATCGACCTCAAGGCAATGCGCCCGATCGAACCCGGAGCATGCCCGCCTCAGTCAAAAAAACGGGGGGCAATGCCCCCCATACGCAGATCCAGTAACAAACCCGCCGGGCAACCGCATGACAGCGGCGCCCGGCCAGGCGAATCGGCTTCAGACCAGTTTTTCCAGTTCCGGCAGCAACTGGAACAGATCGCCCACCAGACCCAGATCGGCCACCTCGAAAATCGGGGCCTCCTCGTCCTTGTTGATGGCCACAATGGTGCCGGCGTCCTTGATGCCCGCCAGATGCTGGATGGCGCCGGAGATGCCGACCGCGACATACAGTCCCGGCGCGATGATCTTGCCGGTTTGTCCCACCTGCATTTCGTTGGGCACGAAACCCGCGTCCACGGCAGCGCGAGAGGCACCCACCGCCGCGCCGATCTTGTCGGCGAAGCTGAAGATGATCTTGAAGTTCTCCGCGCTTCCCACACCGCGGCCGCCGGAGACGACCTTGGGGGCGCTCTGCAGATCGGGGCGATCGCTCTTGCTGGTTTCCTGTGAAATATAACGCGTATGGCTGGGCAGGGCGACGTCCAGGCTCACCGCTTCCACGGGGGCCTTGTCGCCATTGCCCACGGCAGGATAGGACGCGCTGCGCACCGTGCCGCACACCACGCCGTCGCCGGCAACCTCAACGGTCACGATCGCATTGCCCGCATAGGTGGGGCGCTTGAAGCTGCGCTCGCCCAGCACCAGCATGATGTCGGTCACCTGAGGCACGCCCAGCAGCGCGGCGACGCGCGGAAGGGTGTCCTTGCCGAAACTGGAATTGCTCCCCAGGACGTGGCTGTAGCCACCCTGTTGGGCCAGCGCCACGACCTGGGGTGCCACCAGCGCCGCCAGCGGATGGTCATTGGCCGGATTGTCCACCGTCACCACGCGGGTCACGCCGTCCAGCGCCGCAGCGGCATCCGCTGCGCTGGCCAGATCGCCGGCGCCAAACAGCGCCACCACCACCTCGGATGCATTCAGCTCTTTGGCACAAGCCACAACGCGACCCACGGCCTGTCCCAGCACGCCGCCGGTCTGCTCACCGATAATCAGCACCTTGCTCATTACAGCAGCCCCTTGTTCTTCAGTTCCTTGACCAATTCCTCAGCGCTGGCGACCTTGCGGCCACCCCCACGCGCGGCGGGTGCTTCTGTCTTGACCACCTTCAGGGCGGCCGCCGGCTCCACACCCAGATCCGCCAGGCTCAGGGTGTCCATGGGCTTCTTCTTGGCCTTCATGATGTCCGGAAGCTTGACGTAGCGGGGTTCGTTCAGACGCAGATCCGCGCTGATCACCGCCGGCAGATCCACGTCGATGGTCTGCAGGCCAGCGTCGACTTCCTGCGTTACACGCATGCTGTTGTCGTTGACCTCGACCTTGGAGGCATAAGAGGCCTGGGCGCAGCCCAGCAGGGCCGCCAGCATCTGGGGCGTCTGGCCGGCATCGTCATCGATGGCCTGCTTGCCCAGAATCACCAGGCCTGCCTGTTCCTTCTCCACCAGCTTGGCGAAGACGCGGGCAACCGTCAGCGATTGGCAGGCTTCCGCCGATTCCACCAGGATCGCGCGATCGGCTCCCATGGCCAACGCGGTGCGCAGTTGTTCCTGCGCCGCCACGGGTCCAATGGACACCACCACCACTTCCGTGGCCTTGCCCGCTTCTCTCAACCGCAGCGCTTCTTCGACGGCAATTTCATCGAAGGGATTGACGCTCATCTTGACGCCGTCCAAGGCGACACCGGACCCGTCCGGCTTGACCTGAACGCGGACGTTGTAGTCAACGACCCGCTTGACACCCACCAGAATCTTCATGACCGCAGTAGCTCCAAGTCATTCATTAAAAGAACAAAACCCATTGACATGAAATCATGTTGACCTGCCCATGTGAAC
>WOZT01000197.1:3509-6336 GCA_011620145.1 Gammaproteobacteria bacterium
CAAGCCCAAAACCGATCCCAAGAAAAAAGCCCGGGGCAGCGATCACCCCGGGCCTTTTGGATCACGAATCGATCCTTACACCACTTCGAACAGGCCGGCCGCGCCCATGCCCTGGGCGATGCACATGGACACCACGACGTGCTTGACGCCGCGGCGCTTGCCTTCCAGCAGGGCCGCGCCGACCATGCGGGCGCCGGACATGCCGTAGGGATGGCCGATGGCAATGGCGCCGCCATTGACGTTGCACAATTCCATGGGAATGCCCAGTTCCTTGATGCAATACACGGCCTGAACGCCGAAGGCCTCGTTCAGTTCCCACAGGCCGATGTCATCCATCTTCAGGCCATGGCGCTCCAGCAAGCGCGGAATGGCATAGATGGGACCGATGCCCATGATGTCGGGTTCGCAGCCGGCGGTGGCGAAGCCACGGAAGATGCCCAGCGGCTTGACGCCCTTCTTCTCGGCATATTCGCTGTTCATGATCACCACGGCGGCGGCGCCGTCGGAGAGCTGGCTGGCATTGCCGGCGGTAACGGTGCCGGTGGGGCCGGCGACCGGCTTCAGCGAGGCCAGCTTTTCCAGCGTGGTTTCGCGGTTGCCTTCGTCGCGGCTCAGGGTGACTTCAACCTTCTCGGTCTTGCCGGTTTCCTTGTCGGTGACTTCCATGGTCACCGTGATGGGCACGATTTCCTCGCCCAGCCGGCCGTCCTTCTGGGCGGCGGCGGTGCGCTGCTGGCTCAGCAGCGCCAACTGGTCGGCTTCCTCGCGGGTGACGCCGAAACGCTTGGCGATGTTTTCAGCGGTGGGGATCATCGGCATCATGATGGTGGGCTTCATCTTGAGCAAGCCCTTGTCCATCGCGTGCTTCATGTTCATGTTGTTCTGCACCAGGCTGATCGACTCCAGCCCGCCGCCGATGGCAACCGGGACCTTGTCGACGATGCAGCGCTGGGCGGCGTGGGCAACAGCCGACAGGCCCGAGCCACAGAAGCGGGCAATCGTGGCACCGGTGGAGGTGACCGGAATGCCGCCGCGAATTCCCGCCAGGCGCGCGATATTGTTGCCGGTGGCGCCTTCGGGCAGGCCGCAGCCCATGATGATTTCTTCGACTTCAGCCGGATCAATCCCGGCGCGCTCCACGGCGTGCTTGATCACATGGCCGCCCATTTCGGCGCCATGGGTCAGGTTCAAGGAACCCTTGAAAGCCCTGCCAATGCCCGTGCGGGCCGTGGAAACGATAACTGCATCAGCCATTTGTATTACTCCTGTGCGGACGATCCTGCCGACTCCATGTGCTCCATGCCTGCGTCTGCACGGGCGCCAGCGGGACGGATCCCGCGGCCCATCAATTTCCCTCGCACCGGATTGCGGCAATGGATTTGCCGTCTTTCCTTGGGCATTGAGCGGGCTGCCACGACCCTGCGGCAGCCGGAGACGGCTAACGGTACAACGAACCCCGTTCAAGTTCCAGCGCCCGGGATCAATCGGATGAAACGGGCTCGTGCAGACGCAACAGCGCGTCAAAGGTTTCCAGCGTCGGCACGGCAACCCCGAGCGCCTGGGCCTGCTCGATCATGGCGCCCAGAATGGCCTGGCGTTCCAGCGGGCGCCCCTGCAAGGCATCCAGTGTCATGCTGGTGCGGTAGGGCGGCATGCGGGCCGTGCTCTCCAGCATGGCGTCCACCGTCTGCGGCGGCAGTGGATGGCCTGCCGCGGCCGCCACGGCGCACACCTCCGCCATGGCGCGCCGGATCAGCTGCACCGTCTGGGGATTGGCCATCAGCCGGGCAGTATCCACGCACCCTCCCAGTACCGAGGCCGGGTTGAATGCAGCGTTCCAGACGGCCTTGCGCCAGCGGGCGGTAACGATGTCCGCTGTCACCTCAACCGCAATCCCCGCCTTACGGAATACCGCCGCCAGACGCTCGGCAGCCGGAGAAATGCCGTGGGGATAGCAGCCCAGGGTCAACGCACCATAAGCCTGATGGTGAATCTCGGCCGGACCGGTGCGCGAGACGCAGACGAAAGCCAGGGCGCTGATCAGTTCGTGATCCGGGAAGGCAGATGCCAACGGCGCCTCGACCCCGATCCCGTTTTCCAGTACGACGATCACTGTGCGTGGACCCAGCGCCGGGCGAATGAGCGCGGCCCGGTCCTCCCCCGCCAGCACCTTGGTCGTCAGCAGCAGGTAATCGGGCGCAATCGGCTCAGAAGAAGGTGTCTGCAGCACCTGTTCGGGCTGAAACACCCAGTCCCCCAGCGCGTCACTGTGGATCCGAAAACCCTGTCGGGCCACTGTCTCCGCCTCGCTCCGGCAGACCACGGCGACCCGCATGCCCTGGCGGGCCAGCAGACTGCCATAGAAGCCGCCGACAGCACCGGCGCCGACCACCAGCACCCGCGCCGGGTCTGACCGGGGCGCGCCCTCGGCGCGATCAACGTCCATCAATCAGGACGCCGGCGATGCCGCCGGTTCGATCACGGGGCGACCGATGGCGTAATAGCTGAACCCCTGTTCCGCCATCATCAGCGGATCGTAGAGATTGCGGCCATCGAAGATCACCGGGCGGCGCAGGCGTTTGCGGAGATCCTCGAAATCCGGGCTGCGATAGCTGTTCCATTCCGTCATCACCACCAGCCCCTCGGCGCCGTCCAGGCAGGCCATGGGGTCGTCGCACAACACCAGCGCCTCCGGGTCGGGATAGAGGCGGCGGGCTTCCGCCATGGCCGCCGGATCGTGCGCCCGCACCCGCGCACCGGCTCGCCACAGCGCCTCCATCAAGACCCGGCTGGGCGCCTCGCGCATATCATCCGTGCCGGGCTTGAA
>WOZT01000071.1 GCA_011620145.1 Gammaproteobacteria bacterium
CCTCCGGCCGTGTTGATCCACCTGATGACCGCCCCGATCTCAATCGAGCTCAACGGCCTCGCCGCCACCGTGGATGCGGGCAGCACCCTCGCCGATCTGCTGATCCGCGAGGACTTGATCGAACGACGCATCGCGGTCGAATACAACGGCGAAATCGTCCCCCGCAGCGCTTATGGGAACATTCGCCTTGCGTCCGGCGATCGGCTGGAGGTGGTTCACGCCATTGGCGGCGGCGCCCTGTGATGCCTAGAGGAAGACTCCCGTGCCCATGACCCAGACCGACGCCACTCTCCCCGCTGACCGTCCGCTGATCCTCGCGGGCCGCACCTACCATTCGCGCCTGCTGGTGGGCACCGGCAAATACCAGGACCTGACGCAGACGGCGGAGGCGGTCGCGGCCAGTGGCGCCGAAATCGTGACGGTGGCGATCCGTCGCACCAACATCGGCCAGGACCCCAAGGCGCCGAGCCTGCTGGAGGTCATCCCGCCCGAGCGCTATACCTTGCTGCCCAATACCGCGGGCTGCTTCGACGCCGAAAGCGCCGTGCGGACCTGCCGGCTGGCGCGCGAGCTGTTGGGGGACCACCGGCTGGTGAAACTGGAAGTGCTGGGGGATGAGAAAACCCTCTATCCCAATGTCCGGGAAACCCTGAAAGCCGCCGAAATCCTGATCCGGGAAGGCTTCGAGGTGATGGTCTATACCAGCGACGATCCCATCGTGGCGCGCGACCTGGAGGCCATGGGCTGCATCGCCATCATGCCGCTGGGTTCGCTGATCGGCTCCGGGATGGGCATCGTCAACCCTTGGAACATTCTCACTCTCGTGGAGCAGGCCAAGGTTCCCGTGCTGGTGGACGCAGGCGTGGGCACCGCATCAGATGCGGCCTTTGCCATGGAGCTGGGTTGCGATGGGGTGCTGATGAATACGGCCATTGCAGGGGCGCGTCAGCCCGTGCGCATGGCCCGGGCCATGGCGCTGGCAGTGGAGGCGGGCCGGGAAGCCTTTCTGGCCGGCCGCATCCCGCGCAAACGCTACGCCAGCGCCTCATCCCCCCTGGATGGCCAGCTTTTCAGTCGACCCTGAACCCCGGAGATCGCGCCTTGCACCCCCCTATTCGTCCGGTGCGCAGCTTCGTGCGCCGCCAGGGCCGCATGACCTTGGCCCAAGAACGAGCCTTCGCCACCCTGATGGATCGCCATGGTGTTCCCGCCGAGCCGGAGGCCGTGGATCTGTCCACGTTGTTCGGTCGCCCGGCACCCGCGCTATTGGAAATCGGCTTCGGGACGGGGGAGGCGCTCATCGATTTTGCCCAGCGTCATCCGCACTGGAATGTGCTAGGGATCGAGGTGCATCAACCGGGCGTGGGCAGGCTGCTCAATGCCATCGAGAATCTGGCGCTGGGCCACGTCCGGGTCCATGCCGAGGATGCCGTCCCGTTTCTGTCCCAGCGCCTGCGGCCGGGACAACTGGACCGGATCCACGTGTTCTTTCCCGATCCCTGGCCCAAGAAGCGCCACCAGAAGCGCCGCCTGATCCAGCCCGCGTTCATCGGTCTGCTCTGCGCGCATCTCAAGCCCGATGGGGTCTTGCACTTGGCCACCGACTGGGAGGAGTATGCAATACAGATGGCTGAAGTTCTGGCGGATCGATCGGAACTGGTCAGCGAGAACAACGCCAGTCCATTCACGCCCCGTCCCCCCGAGCGCCCGCTCACCCGCTTCGAGCAGCGCGGCCAGCGCCTGGGCCACGGCGTATGGGATTTGTGCTTCAGGCGCCGGCTGGACGCCGACGATGCGCCCGTGGTGAGACTTGCGGGGGATTAGCCGATGTCAAAACTCCATCCCATCATTGCGGTCACCGGCTCCTCCGGGGCGGGCACCAGCACCGCGCGGGTGGCCTTCGAGCACATGTTCACGCGCATGAGCCTGCGCGCGGCCATCGTCGAGGGCGACAGCTTCCATGCCTATGACCGGGACACCATGGCCCAGCAGTTGCACCGGGCCAATGTGCGCGGCGAGCGATTCAGTCATTTCGGGCCGGCGGCCAATCTGTTCGACAAACTGGAAGCCCTGTTCCGCAGCTATGGCGCCAGCGGCCAGGGGGAACTGCGCCGCTATCTGCATACCGACGCCGAGGCCAGCGCCTTCGGCCAGAAAGCCGGCACCTTCACCCCCTGGACCCCCCTGCCGGCGGATACGGACCTGTTGCTGTACGAGGGACTGCACGGCGGACTGGTCACCGACAGGGTCAATGTGGCCCAGCATGTGGATCTCCTGATCGGCCTGGTGCCGACCATCAACCTGGAATGGATCCAGAAGATCCATCGCGACACCAACGAGCGCGGCTACAGCCCCGAGCGGGTCAAGGAAACCATCCTGCGGCGCATGCACGACTATGTGCACTACATGGTTCCCCAGTTCTCCCAGACCGACATCAATTTCCAGCGCGTCCCCACCGTCGACACCTCCAATCCCTTCATCGCTCGCGACATTCCGACCCAGGATGAAAGTTTCGTGGTGATCCGCTTCAAGGATCCGCGCAAATGGCCCATTCACTTCCCCGAAATGCTGGCGATGGTGCAAGGCTCGTTCATGTCCCGGCGCAATACGGTGGTGGTTCCCGGCGGGAAGATGGGCATGGCGATGGAAATCATCCTGATGCCGATCCTGGAACAACTGATGCGCAACCGGGATAACCTGCGCCGCCGGCAACGCCGAAAGCCCGTTCCGCCACAAACCCCCTGACGCTTACGGAGACTGGCATGGATTACCGGCCACTCGGACGCACCCCGCTGCGCATCAGCGCCCTGGGGCTGGGCACCATGACCTGGGGCGAGCAAAACAGCGAATCCGAAGCCCATGCCCAGATCGAGCAGGCGCTGGCGGCTGGGGTCAATTTCATCGACACCGCCGAGATGTATCCCGTGCCGCCCCGCGCCGAGACCCAGGGGCGCACCGAAGCCATCCTGGGCAACTGGCTGGCGCGTCACTCAAGCCAGCGCGATCAACTGATCATCGCCACCAAGGTCTCGGGACGGGCCGATTGGCTGCCTTGGATCCGTGATGGTTCTCCCCGCCTGACCCGGACGCAGATCACCGCCGCCCTGCATGCCAGCCTTGAACGCCTGCAAACCGATTACATCGACCTCTACCAGCTGCATTGGCCCGATCGGGACACCAATTTCTTCGGCCGGCTGGGCTACGCGCACGCTGAGAGCCCGGAGGCGACGCCGCTGCTGGAAACCCTCGCCACCCTGGATGACCTCGTTCAGGCCGGCAAGATCCGCCACATCGGCCTGTCCAATGAAACGCCCTGGGGCGTGATGCGTTTTCTGGAACTCTCCGAGCGCCTGGGGCTGGCCCGCGTGGCCAGCATCCAGAATCCCTATAACCTGCTCAACCGCAGCTTCGAGATTGGCCTGGCCGAGATCGCCCATCGCGAAGACGTGCCGCTCTTGGCCTACTCCCCGCTGGCCTTCGGCGTTCTGAGCGGCAAATATCTGGATGGCGCCCAGCCCCCGGCAGCGCGCTTGAGTCGTTACGAACGCTTCAAGCGCTATACCAATCCCCAGGCCGCGGCGGCCGCTGCGGCCTATGTGAAACTGGCCCAGACGCACGGCATCGATCCGGCACAGATGGCTTTGGCCTATGTGCTCTCCCGCCCTTTCACGGGCGCCGCGCTGGTCGGCGCCACCACGGTCGCCCAGCTAGCAAGCAATCTCGCCGCAGCCGAACTCTGCTTGTCAGGGGAGCTCGTCGACGGCATCGAGGCGATTCATCGCCAGCACCCCAATCCCGCGCCCTGAAACTTTCAGGAATTTGTTTTTTTGGTCATCTGGCCTCTGCCCGATGGCTGAGCGGGGAACTTTACACGCAACAGCCAGTCTTTTTAACGTAGGCCGCGCTATGAAAAGTGCATTTCCTGTCACATTTCGCTTGACTCAAAAGGGGATCAACCCATGTTTGGACGCCGCAAATCGATGGCCGATCAGGCTCGTATGAAAGCCCGCAAGGCCGCTGACAACGTCAATTTCGACGCCTTGGATGATTTGTTCGACGATATCGAGGAAATGGCGATCAATCGCCTGCAAGCATTGCGTGATCGTCTCAAAACCAGTGCCGGTCATTTTCGCTGGAACGACCTCAGCGGCTCGGCGCGGGACGAATGGGAAGTGGCCAGCGACAAGACTTCGCGCTATGTTCATAGTCATCCTTGGCAGGCGATCGGTGTGGTCGCGCTGGTGGTGCTGGCCGTGTCCAGCCTGAAATCCCGTTCTTGAACTGAACCCTTCCCTTTGGGGCGGGGATAAGGACTGCGCAACATGGCACAAGCCCCGTTTGGCGCTCAAATCCGACAGCTCTTGGCGCTCCTTGCGGCGACGGCTGGCACCCGACTCGATCTGGCGCGCCTGGAGATGGCCGAATGGCGCGGCCAGTTGGGTCGGGTCCTGATTTTTTCCGCGCTGGCGCTCATCACCGCATTTTTTAGTTTGCTGACCTTGGTGATCGCGGTGCTGGTGCAGTGCTGGGACACTTGCCGCGAGGTGGCGGCCTGGTCCCTGCCCGCCTTTTTCGGCGTCATCCTGCTGATGTCACTGATTGGTTTAAGCCTCGCGCTGAAACGGAGTCGGCGTTTCCTGCCCGCCACGATGGATGTGCTGCGCGAGGATCTGGAGAGCCTGAAGCATGACTAAATCCCGCATTTCCTCCCGCATGGCACGGGACGCTGAAAAAGCGCGGCTGGCCCGACAGGCCGAACGCCAGCGAGGCCGACTGATCACCCAAACCGAGCACCTTGGCAGCAGTCTCGACCCCCGCACCTGGTTCGGTGGGCTCTTGTCACGGGCGGGCAGCAGCGCTGGCGCACCGGTAAGCGGACCCAGGTTTCATCCACTCCTCATCGGGGCGGTGGGCCTGATTCTGCCGCGACTGATCCGTCGTCACCCGGTGCTGCGCATGGCCGCGCTGGGCTGGAGCGCCTTCCAGTTGGTGAGAGGCGCGCAAGGCGAAGATCGGCCCCTCCCCGCCAAATCCGGCACTTCCCTGTTTCGACGTCGCGGCTGACCGAACCTGCCAACAGCCGCGACCTTGATCCTGCACCCTGCCTCTGTTCCACGCCTTGCCTTGCCCTATCGAGCCCGCCATTATTCGAAACTGCGGATGGCGCGTGAATTCGCGCCGCTCCGCAATCAATAACCCGCAGGATGGATCCTCGGGAAACGGGTGTTCATCAGGGATGATTTCCAATGAAAAGCTTGGTCTACGGAGCCGTCATCCTGCTGACGGCAGGGCTTGCCTATGTGGTGGGCCTGATGGTTTGGAGCGAACTGCAGACGCGGGGCGATCGCTACTTCGCCCGCCCATTGGCCGAGCGCCGCCGCCTTGTGAAGCGGCTGCAGTGGCATGCGCGCTACATCCGCCCTGTATTTGAAGCCATCGCCAAGGTCATGCGTCTGAAGAAAATGCCGGTCATGCGCTACGGACAGGTGACCGGCCCGCTCATGATGTGCAGCAAGCAATCCTATGCGCGCACCAAACACTACCAGCCCGAAGCGGCGGATATCTTCATCGCCACCCAGATGAAATGCGGCACGACCTGGATGCAACAGATCGTGTTCGAGATCCTGCACGGGGGCGAGGGCGATCTTTCCGACGCCGGCTATCGCCACATGTACGCCCTGAGCCCCTGGATCGAGACCAGCCCGACTTCCAGCGTCTCCATGGAGAACGCCCCGCTGGTGGGCCCTGGGCGCAATCGCATCATCAAGACCCACATGCCCGCGCAGTTGATCCCCCATAGCGATGTCGCGAAATACATCTATGTGACGCGCCATCCGGTGAGCTGCTTCGCCAGTTGCGTCGACTTCATCCACAAACTGGGCGGGCCGCTGATGCCCGCGCGCCACGACCTGCTGGCATGGTATTGCAGCGACGACATGTGGTGGATGTCCTGGCCCGACCATGTGGAAAGCTGGTGGCAGCGCAGCCGGCAACACGACAATGTCTTGTTCGTGCATTACGAAGACCTGAAGCGCGATCTCGAAGGCGGTATCCGCCAGATCGCGGCTTTCCTGAACCGCCCGCTGAGCGACGCGGAAGTCGCCAAGGTTGCCCACAAGGCCAGCTTCGCCTACATGCGCGACCACGAAGATTTTTTCGAGATGTTTGCCCCGAACCTGTTCAGCGTCTCGGCCGAGACCATCCGCTTCATGCAATCGGGCTCCGAGGCCCGCTACGAAGACACGGAATTCCATGAGCGCGAGCGCATTCTGGCCTTCTGTCGCGA
>WOZT01000184.1 GCA_011620145.1 Gammaproteobacteria bacterium
GTCACCCAGGATTTTCTGTTCGGCTTTGTCACCCTGGAAGATCTGGTATTTGGCGCCCATTCGGACCTGGTGGTGGATCCGTCCGAGGAGCGCCTGAAAAGCGAGTTTGCCGGCGTCGACCGCAGCCATGTCCCGCTGCATGCGCTGATTCGCATCGATGAGGTTGCCCAACAAGGCGTGGCCCGCATCACCTCCCTCGACGGCAATGTGACGCCGTTTCCCGGACCGTTCTACCACAATCCGGGCAGCGGCCCCGGCCGCCGCTGAGTCTCCGGCGCCCGATGAGCGGTTTGCGTTTCGCCACCCTCGGCAGCGGCAGCCGGGGCAATGCCACGGTGGTGGCCTGTGGCCGGACGGTGGTCCTGATGGACTGCGGCTTTGCCGTCAATGAAACGCTGCGGCGCCTGGCGGTGCTGGGGCTTACGGGGGAGAGCCTGTGCGCCATCGTGGTGACCCATGAGCATGGCGACCACATGGGTGGCGTGGCGCGGCTGGCGCGGCGTTTCGGCCTGCCGGTATGGCTGACGGCAGGCACGTACCGGGGCGCCGGGGCGCCGCGGCTGCCCGAGGTGAATTTGTTCAATCCCCATGAGCCCTTCGCCATCCAGGATCTGTCGATCCATCCCTACCCGGTGCCCCACGATGCCCGCGAACCCTGCCAGTTCGTGTTTTCCGACGGCGCCATGCGCCTGGGCGTGCTGAGCGATGCCGGTCATGTCACCCCCCACATGCAGCGCAGCCTGGACGGCCTGGACGCCCTGATGCTGGAATTCAACCACGATCCCGATTTGTTGGCCCGCGGCCCCTACCCGCCGGAATTGCAGGCGCGGGTGGGTGGACGGCTGGGGCATTTGAACAACGGCCAGGCCGTGCAATTGCTGGAGAGCCTCGATAGAGGGGCGCTCCAGCATCTGATTGCCGGGCACATCAGCGAAAAGAACAACTCGCCGGCGCATGTGCGCGAGGCCGTGGCACACCGGTTGCCCGCCGAAGCTGCGGCGCTGGTGCTGGCGCCCCAGGAACAGGGCCTGGGCTGGCACGATATCCGTCCACGCCTGTGAGCAGGCCGCGAGCTTTCATGAGGACCGTCCCCATGCGCATCATCAATGGATCCACGGCCTTCTCGCCGTTCCGCCTGGACAAGCTGCTACACAAAGTGCGCGGCCACTGCCCCGCCGTCACGGCGCTCGCGGCCCATTACACCTATCTGGTGGAATTGACGGCGCCGCTCGACCCGGACGCCGGCGCCCTGCTGGAACGCCTGCTGGACGCGGTTCCCGATGCCCCCTCGCCCATCGGCACACGACCGGTCTGGATCATTCCCCGCGCCGGCACGGTGTCCCCCTGGTGCAGCAAGGCCACCGACATCGCGCGTGGCTGCGGACTCGGCGCGGTGCGACGCATCGAGCGGGCGATCCGCATCGATCTCGCCGGATTGCCCACGGATCAGACGCCGCAGGATGCGCTGGGGGAGACCCTGCACGACCGCTTGACGCAGACGCTGATCGACCGCATCGAAGACGCCGAGGCGCTGTTGTTCCGCCATCCCGATCCCGCCCCGCTGCGGGAGGTGGATCTTCTGACGGGTGGGCGCGCCGCACTGGAGGCCGCCAATCGCGACTGGGGGCTGGCCCTGGCCGAGGACGAAATCGATTATCTGGCGGACAGCTTCCGGAAGCTGGGGCGCAACCCCAGCGATGTGGAACTGATGATGTTTGCCCAGGCAAATTCGGAGCATTGCCGCCACAAGATCTTCAACGCCAGCTGGGAGATCGATGGGCAGGCCATGCCCCACTCGCTGTTTGGCATGATCCGCAACACCTACGCCCATCGCAGCGCAGGCGTCCTCTCGGCCTATCGGGATAACTCGGCGGTGATCGAGGGATCGCAGGCGGCGCGCTTCTACCCCGACCCCGAGAACCAGGCTTACCGCGCAAGCGAGGAAGCAGTGGATCTGTTGATGAAGGTGGAAACCCACAACCACCCCACCGCCATCGCGCCCTTCCCCGGCGCCGCCACCGGGGCGGGTGGGGAAATCCGTGACGAAGGCGCCACCGGCCGCGGCGCCCATCCCAAGGCGGGCCTCACCGGCTTTGCCGTGTCCAACCTGCGCCTGCCCGGCCTGCCGCGTCCCTGGGAAGTGGATCACGGCCGCCCGCCGCACATCGCCTCGGCGCTGGACATCATGCTGGCTGGCCCGCTGGGTGGGGCCGCTTTCAACAATGAATTCGGGCGACCCAATCTGGCCGGCTTCTTCCGCAGCTATGAGCAGCGCGTGGCGCGCCCCCAGGGTCCGGAAGTACGCGGTTACCACAAGCCCATCATGCTGGCGGGTGGCATGGGCAACATCCGCCGCGATCATGTGGAGAAGCTGTCCATCCCGCCGGGCGCCGCCATCGTGGTGCTGGGGGGGCCGGCCCTGCTGCTGGGTCTGGGCGGTGGCGCGGCGTCCAGCATGAGCAGCGGCCAGAGCCAGGCGGCGCTGGATTTCGCCTCGGTGCAGCGTGACAACCCGGAAATGGAGCGCCGCTGCCAGGAAGTGATCGACCAGTGCTGGCAGCGCGGCGCAGCCAATCCCATCCTCTCGATCCACGATGTGGGCGCGGGCGGGCTGTCCAACGCTTTGCCCGAGCTGGTCCATGACAGCGAACGCGGTGGAGATTTCCAGTTGCGGGCCATTCCCAGCGACGATCCCGGCATGTCGCCGATGGAAATCTGGTGCAACGAGGCCCAGGAACGCTATGTGCTGGCCATCGACCCGGCGCACCTGCCCACCTTCGTCGCCCTGTGCGAGCGGGAATCCTGTCCCTATGCCGTGGTGGGCACGGCTACCGCAGCACCGCATCTGACCCTTGCGGATGCGCATTTTCACAATCGGCCCATCGATCTGCCCTTGTCGGTTCTGCTGGGCAAGCCACCGCGTATGCACCGGCAGGCGACAACACTGGGCCTGGATCGGGATGCGGGTGTTCGGGAAGACCACAGCTTGCGCCAGGTCGATCTGGCTGAAGCCGCGTCCCGGCTGTTGACCCTGCCCACCATCGCCGACAAAAGCTTCCTGATCACCATCGGCGATCGCACCGTGGGCGGGCTCACGGTGCGCGACCAGATGGTGGGTCCCTGGCAGGTGCCCGTCGCGGACTGCGCCATCACCACGACCGCCTATACCGGCTGGACGGGGGAGGCCATGGCCCTGGGCGAACGCAGCCCGGTCGCCTTGATCGATGCGGCCGCAGCCGCCCGCCTGGCGGTCGGCGAAGCCCTCACCAACCTGGCCGCAGCGGCGATCCCCGATACCCATCAGGTGGTGTTGTCTGCCAATTGGATGGCCGCCGCCGGCCACCCCGGCGAGGACGCGGCGTTGTACGAGGCGGTCCGGGCGGTGGGCCTGGAACTGTGTCCTGCGCTGGACATCACCATCCCCGTGGGCAAGGACTCGTTGTCGATGAAAACGGTCTGGCGCGAGGCAGACCAAACCCGCAGCGTCACCTCGCCCCTGTCACTGATCGTGACCGCCTTTGCCACCGTGCCCGACGTGCGCCACCATCTCACGCCCGAACTGCGTCACGATGCCGGCCCCAGCGTGCTGCTCCTCATCGACCTGGGCGCGGGTCGCCAACGTCTGGGCGGATCCTGCCTGGCGCAGGTCTTCGGGCAGGTGGGCGGGGTTCCGCCCGACGTGGATGATCCGGCGCGGCTGCGTGCCTTCGTGCGTGTGATCCATGAACTGGCGACGCAGAACAAACTGCTGGCCTATCACGATTGCTCCGACGGCGGGCTGTTTGTCACCCTGACGGAAATGGCGTTTGCCGGGGGCTGTGGGCTCAATATCGATCTCGCCCCATTGGGCGCAGACCTTGTCGGTGCCCTGTTTGCCGAGGAGCTGGGCGCGGTGGTTCAGATTCGCACCGCAGACCGGGCGATGGTGGAAGCGACCCTGGCGCGAGCAGGCCTCGCTGCACAGACGCACGCCATTGGCATACCTCAGCCGGGGCGTTCGCTGCGCTTTCACACGGGCGGGCGGACGGTTCTTGAAGGGGACCGCGTCGACTGGCGTCGGCTGTGGTCACAAACCAGTTTCACCCTGCAGGCGCTGCGCGATGACCCTGACTGCGCCCAGGAGGCCTATGACGCCATTTTGGATCCTGGCGATCCGGGGCTCGACGCGCTGCACCTGCCGGCGATGCCGCCTCTGGCCGCCCCCCGTGTTGGCGGCGCCCGCCCGCGGGTGGCCATCCTGCGCGAGCAAGGGGTGAACGGTCAGGTGGAGATGGCGGCAGCCTTCGATCGCGCCGGCTTCGCGGCCGTCGATGTGCACATGAACGATTTGTTGAGCGGCCGGGTCTCACTCGCGGACTTCCACGGGCTTGCGGCCTGTGGCGGTTTCTCGTTCGGCGACGTGCTGGGGGCAGGCGGCGGCTGGGCCAAACGCATCCTGTTCAATGCCCAATTGCGTGATATGTTCCAGGCCTTCTTCGAGCGATCCGACCGCTTTTCCTTGGGGGTCTGCAATGGCTGCCAGATGCTCTCCCAACTCAAGACGCTGATTCCCGGCGCTGCGCACTGGCCGCGCTTCCTGCGCAATCGCTCGGAACAATTCGAGGCGCGCTTGAGCCTGGTGGAAGTGACGGCTTCGCCTTCCCTGTTCCTGCGCGACCTGGCCGGCGCCCGTCTGCCCATCGCCGTGGCCCATGGGGAGGGGCGCGTCAGCTTCGAGCATCCCGCAGATGCCACCAGCGCCCATGTTGCCCTGCGTTATATCGACGCCGCGGGGCAACCGGCGCAACGCTACCCGGCCAATCCCAATGGATCTCCAGAGGGCATCACAGGCCTGACCACCGACGATGGTCGGGTCACGATCCTGATGCCGCATCCCGAACGGGTGATCCGCAGCGTCAACCTGTCGTGGCATCCCCGTGATTGGCCGGAAGACAGCCCGTGGCTGCGCATGTTCCAGAATGCCCGGGCCTGGGTGGATTGACCGGGGTGTCCCGGCACCAGGAATGCCAAAAAGCCTCATGCGCTTGAAAAGATGGCAATTTCAGTTGCTGTCATGATGGAGCTTGTAGCCCCAGAGGCCCAAAAACAGGAATGTGCCGCCCAGGATGAAAGCCAATTGCAGCTGGGGATCCGCTTGAGAGGTGAGCAAGTAGGCGATCATGCGCCCCCCGGGAGGCAGAATCGCTGAATAATAAATGGCGATCAGGCAAAGGCCCAGGCCCAAAACCAGAAACCGGCGGCGGTGCTCGATCAGAACCCGGTTCTTTGCAGCCCACCAGCGCCACACACGCTTTTCCTCCGCCATTTCGACATCCTTGCCTCATTCATCGCGCCCAGACGAGAGCGGCCGATTTTCTTCACGTGATCTATTTATCACATTTCAGATCGGCCTCGGATCCCCTGCTATACTTCATCGTCATTACACGGATGATCTGAAAACGGTATGGATACCCAACAGCAAGCCATCCTGGATTATTACCGGGAAAGTCACATCGATTACCAGATGATATGGGGCACGTTCCGCCACCTGGGGCTGCACTATGGCTATCACGACGCTGAACACCCTGGGCACAATGCCGCCGTCCTGAACATGAATCGACAGGTGGCCCGGCACTTGGCCGTGCAACCTGGCCATCGGCTGGTGGATGCAGGCTGCGGTATCGGCGGAACCAGCATCTGGATGGCCCAGCAATGTGGCGCCGATGTCACGGGTGTCAACATCTCCCCCGAACAATTGGCCCATGCCGAGCGCCTGACGCGCAAACGCGGCCTGGCGCAACAGGTTCGCTTTGTCCAGCGCAGTTATACCGATACCGGTCTGCCGGAGGGCCAGTTCGACGGAATCTACGGCATGGAAAGCGTTAGCTATACCCTCGACAAGCGCGATTTCATCCGTGAGGCCTACCGATTGCTCAAGCCCGGCGGGCGCCTGGTCATCACCGACGGATTCATGAACGACACGGCCTTCCCCGAGCATCTGCGAGAGGATTACCGGCGCTGGCTGGATGGCTGGGCGGTGGACAATCTCGCAGGCGTCAATCAGTTTCAGCAGGATCTGGCGGCTACCGGTTTCAGTGAGATTCAATTCGAAGACGCTTTTGCACGGGTTCTTCCCTCTTCACGACGCATGCACATCGCTGCCAAATATTCTTATCTCGGTGGCAAGCTGCTGGAAAAGCTGCACATTCGCACCCCGATCCAGACGCGAAACATCGTCGCCGCCAAGCTGCAATACCCCTGCCTCATTGGCCGCGCCTGGGTCTACGGTATCGTCAGCGCCATCAA
>WOZT01000177.1 GCA_011620145.1 Gammaproteobacteria bacterium
CTCTCCGGCTGGACGGTGGCGGTCGCGGCCAGCGCGCGGCAATTGCCCACCGCCTATGCCGCCCGGGTGATCGGCGTGATGGGCGCGATCAGCACGGGCTTTTTGGCTTTCATCCTGTTCACCTCCAATCCCTTCATCCGGCAGTTCCCGGTCCCGGTCGATGGGCAGGATCTCAATCCCCTGCTGCAGGATCCCGGCATGGTGATCCATCCGCCCATGCTCTACATGGGCTATGTGGGCTTCTCGGTGGCCTTCGCGCTGGCGGTGGCGGCGCTGCTGGGCGGGCGGCTGGACGCCACCTGGGCGCGCTGGTCGCGGCCCTGGACCACGGCGGCGTGGATGTTCCTGACCGTGGGCATCGCGCTGGGCAGCCACTGGGCCTATTACGAACTGGGTTGGGGCGGCTGGTGGTTCTGGGATCCGGTGGAGAATGCCTCCTTCATGCCCTGGCTCACCGGGACGGCGCTGATCCATTCCCTGGCGGTCACGGAAAAGCGCGATGGCTTCAAGGCCTGGTCGGTGCTGCTGGCGCTCACCACGTTTTCCCTGAGCCTGCTGGGCACCTTCCTGGTGCGCTCGGGGGTGCTGACCTCGGTGCATGCCTTTGCCACCGATCCGGGGCGCGGGCTCTTCATCCTGGCTTTCCTCACGCTCGTGGTGGGGGGGTCCCTGCTGCTCTACGCCTGGCGGGCGCCGCGGGTGCGCTCGCTGATCACCTTCGCCCCGCTGTCGCGGGAAAGCCTGCTGCTGGCCAACAACGTCCTGCTGGTGGTGGCGGCGGCGGCCGTGCTGCTGGGCACCCTGTACCCGCTGGCCGTGGATGCGCTGGGGCTGGGCAAATTGTCGGTGGGGCCGCCTTACTTCAACACCGTTTTCGTCCCTCTGATGCTGCCCCTGATCGTCCTGATGGGCCTGGGCCCGCTGGTTGCCTGGCGGCAGGGGCGCGGCGGCGAGCTGGCCCGCGTGGCGCTCCGGATCGGCCTGCCCGCTCTGGGGCTGGCGCTGCTGTGTCTGGTGGTCTTTGGCCTGGGCTGGCGGCGCTATCTGCTGGCGGTGAGTTTGTGGCTCGCGTTCTGGACCTTGGGCCTTTCACTGTATGGCATCGGCCAGCGGCTGGGGCGGCGCGGTTTTTCGCCCCGGGCGTGGGCGCAACTGCCCCGTGGGTTCTACGGCATGCATCTGGCCCATGCCGGGATCGCGCTGTTCATGATCGGTGCCGGTGTGGTGAGCGCCCTGGAGGCGGAGCGGGTGGTGCGCCTGGCGCCGGGTGAATCCACCGAGCTTGCCGGTTACGCCTTCCGGCTGGAATCGGTGTATCCGGTCACCGGTCCCAACTACACGGCTGAGGAAGCCTTGATCGTCGTCTCGCGCGCCGGACGGGAAGTGGCCCGGCTGACCCCCCAGAAGCGCCTCTATACCGTGCGCCGTCAGGCCATGACCCAGACCGCCTTCGATGCCGGCATGACCCGTGATCTGTTTGCCGCCCTCGGCGAGCCCTTGCCCGGTGGCGCCTGGTCGGTGCGGGTGCACTACAAGCCCATGGTGCGCTGGATCTGGCTGGGCACCGCCCTGATGGCGCTGGGGGGCCTATTGGCCATCACGGATCGGCGCTACCGGCTGGCCACGGCGCGTGTCCGGTCGACCCCGATGCAGGGGGCAGTCGGCGCATGATGCGATTCCTGTTGCCCTTGGGCGCCTTTTTGCTCCTGGTGGCTTTGCTCTATGTCGGGCTGGGCCTCAATCCGCGTGAGGTCCCCTCGCCCTTGGTCGGCCGGCCGGCTCCGGCTTTTGCCTTGCCGACCCTGGCCGATCCCGAACGCCGGATCAGTGAACAGGATCTCGCTGGCGCACCGGTGACCCTGCTCAATGTCTGGGCCTCCTGGTGCGCCGCTTGCGTGGAGGAACATCCTGTCCTGAGCGCTTGGGTGAAGCGCCGTGGACTGCCCCTGGTGGGGCTCAATTACAAGGACGACTCCGAACAGGCGCGCGCCTGGCTGGCCCGTTTCGGCAATCCGTTCCGGGATATCGCCGTGGATCGCGACGGGCGAGTGGGCATTGACTGGGGCGTTTATGGCGTGCCCGAAACCTTCGTCATCGATCGCGCCGGCATCATCCGCTACAAGCACATCGGTCCGCTCACCCCCCAGGTGATTGCTGAAAAACTGGATCCCCTGATCGATGCGCTTCAGCAGGCCGGGGGTGCGCCGTGAAGCTCTGGATGCGTGTCCTGAGCGCCGGGATGGCATGGCTCCTGTGCGGGACCGCATTGGCCATCGCGCCGCGCAGCTTCGAGGACCCGGCCCAGCAGCGCCAATACGAGGCGCTGCTCCCCGAGCTGCGCTGCCTGGTGTGCCAGAACGAAACCCTGGGAGACTCCGAGGCGCCTCTGGCGGAGGATCTGCGCCGTGAGGTGGCGGAAATGGTCCGCGCGGGACGCAGCAGCGCGGATATCAAGGATTTTCTGGTGGCCCGTTATGGTGATTTCGTGCTCTATCGGCCCACCGTGAAGCCGCTCACCTATGCGCTGTGGTTTGGCCCCTTCGCGCTGCTGTTGCTGGGTTCAGGGATTTGGCTGGTGTTGACCCGTCGCGATCGACGTGCCGGGGTTGAATCGCCGCGCTTGAGCGAGGCCGAACACCAGCGTGCCCGCGCCCTGCTGGATGGGGAGCGGGGGCCGGACGCGCCATGACTGCGGGATTCATTGCGCTCTGCCTGCTCGCCACGCTGCTGGCCGTGGCGCTCGTGGCGCGGCCCTTGTGGCGCGGCGCGGCGCCCGTGCGACGGGAAGCGGAGACGCTGCTGGCCATCCATCGCCGCAAGGACGCCGAGCTGACGGCCGAGCTGGCAGCGGGCGTGATCGATGCCGACCAGGCCAACGCCCGGCGGGCGGAGCTGGAGGCAGCGCTGCTGGCCGACTGGTCCGATCAGCCGCAAGAGACGACCGAGGCCGTCCGATCAAGCCGCTGGGCCGCGTTGGGGGTCGTGCTGGCCGCGCCGCTGCTGGCCTTTGCGGTTTATAACCAGATCGGCACCTGGCCTGCCGCTGCACCCAGCGCGGCAACGGAAAACCTGGCCGCGCTGGCGGATACCCTGGCCCAGCGTCTGGCCAGCCACCCGGAAGAGGGCGAGGGCTGGGTGCTGCTCGGCCGGTCCTATGCCGCCCTGGGACGGCAGGCCGAGGCGGCGCAGGCATTTGCAACGGCCATCGAGCGTCTGGGTGAGGCGCCGGGATTGCTGGCGGATCGCGCCCAGGCCCTGGCGCTGCAATCGGATCCGCCGCGCTGGGAGGGCGAGCCGACACGGCTTCTGCAACGCGCCTTGGCGCTCGATGCGAATCATCCCCAGAGCCAGTGGCTGGCGGGCGTGGCGGCCCTGGCGGCGGGTGATGCGGCGCAGGCGGGGGCCTATTGGCGACACCTGCTGACCCAGGTTCCCCCCAATGAGCCGGCTGCGGCATCGCTACGCGAGGCGCTGGCGCAGATCGGCCAAGCACCCGCTGCTAACACGGCCCTGCCTGCAACGCCGGGGCCCACGGTCGAGATCAGCCTGTCTCCCGAACTGGTTGCGACACTCAGCCCGGATATGACGGTTTTCGTGGTGGTGCGCGGCACGCCGGAGGGCGGCATGCCCGTGGCCGCATTGCGCCGGCGCGTCGCCGATCTGCCGTTGTCGATGGTCTTGAGCGACGACATGAGCCTGATGCCCCAGCGCCCCCTCTCTGCGCTCGACACCCTGTGGGTCAGTGCCCGCATCTCGCGCAGTGGCAGCGCCGACAGCAGTCCGGATGAGCCCCGCGCGCCGGCGGTGTCCGCGCACTGGGGACAGGCCGAGGCGGTGCGGCTGGTGATCGGCGGCGCCCCGCCAGCGGCCAGGGAAACCACGCGCTAAGGATGGTCTGAATCCATCCCTTTGACTGGCCCGTGACTCACGGGGATCCACCGGTTCCGTTGGTGGTGAGCCTGTCGGACCCTGAACGCAACCGGCCTGTTCGGCGCCTTTCGAACCGCGCGGCACGGGGCGAGGTATGCGCAGTCGGCGCTGGCGTGCATCGGCCATGACGGCGCGGATTTACCCCGGCCGGCGGCGCCGCTAGACTCGCACCCCGTCAATGATTGGTCACAGGAAGCCCGCATGAGCGAAATTCACATCCCCGTTTCCTACGGCGAGCTGATCGACAAGATCACCATCCTGGAGATCAAGCAGGCACGCATCAGCGATCCGGCCAAGCAGGCCAACGTGGCCCGTGAACTGGCCTTGCTGCAGGCCGCCTGGTCGTCGTCGGGTGCGGCCGCGCAATCCATCGCAGATGTGCGCGAGGCGCTCAAGGCGGTCAATGAGGCGCTGTGGGAGATCGAGGACGCGATCCGCGACAAGGAACGCGCCCAGTCCTTCGACGCCGGGTTCATCGCCCTGGCCCGGGCGGTTTACCACCAGAACGATCAGCGTGCCGCCCTCAAGCGCGACATCAACCTGCGCCTGGGCTCCGCGCTGATCGAGGAGAAATCCTACGCCGACTATCGCGCGCCCTGAGCGGCTTTCCAGGCCATCAGGGCGTCCAGCCGTTCGATGACCGCCGCCGGCTCGATGAGGTCCATCACCCCCGGAAATTCCAGCTTGCGCCCCCAGGGCAACTCGGCGGCGGGCCGCCCGAGGAATTGCCGCGCGGCGGCATCGTAGCGGTCCACGCACCAGTCAAGGCTGTTGTAGGGGCCGCTGCGGGCCGGATTGCTGGCCGCGTACAGGCCGATCACCGGGGTGCCGGTGCAGGTGGCCATGTGGGCGGGGCCGGAATCGGGACTGATCAGCACGCTGGCCCGTTCCAGCAGGGCGAGGAAGCGCTTGAGCGTGTCCTTGCCGATGAGATTCAGGGGCGGTTCGCTCCGCATGGCGGCGGCGATGGCGTCACCCATGCCGCGCTCCAGATCCGTCGGCCCGCCGCACAACACCACCCGCAGGCCATGCTGACGCGCCGCGTGGTCGGCCACCCGGGCATAGTGTTCGGCGCGCCAGTTGCGCCGCGGATGACTGGAACAGGGGCTGAGCAGCAGCGCTGGCCGATCGGCGGGAAGCTGGGCGGCAGCAAATGCCCGCGCCTCCTCCGGAATGGGCAGGTCCCAGCACCATTCTCGGGCGCTGAGTCCCGCCGCTTCCAGAAAGCCGAAGAAGCCGTCCACGACATGTTGACCGGGGTGGGGCGCGATGCGGCGATTGATGAACAATCGATGCCCATCCTTGGCGCGGGCGCGGTCAAAGCCGATGCGGAGCGGGGCGCGGATCGCCAGGCTGGCGAGATTGGCCCGCAGCGCCACCTGCATGATGAGCGCCTGGTCGAAGCGGCGCCCGGCCAGTTGCCGGTGCAGATCGCGATAGCCGCGCCAGCCGGCCCGCTTGTCGAAAACGATGAATTCAACCCCCGGCAAATCCCCCACCAGCCGGGCTTCCAGCTTGCCGATGACCCAGGTCAGCCGGGTCTGCGGCCAGTGGCGGCGCAGGGTATGGATGATGGGCAGCAGGTGGGTGACGTCGCCCAAAGCGGACAGGCGCAGCAGACACAGGTTTTCGGGTACGGTCATGGGATCAACGGACGGAAGGAATGCAGCAAATGGCGAAGACTAACCCATTCACGCCGGCGGCGCGAAAAGCCCGCGCGGGCGGACTGCGGGCGGCCCTGTTCCTGCTGCTGGGGGGCTGGACCCTGGCGGCGCAGGCGGACATGACCCAGGTTTGGCGCCTGGAAGACGGTCAGCCGCTGACCGTGGAATCCCGCGACGACCAGACCCTGCGCCTGAGCTGGAACGGCCAGGTGCTGTTGTTCCGCGAGGGGCGCGGCTATTGGGTGCGCTGGCTGGATGGCGTGTGGCAGGTTGTTGATCTGGAGGACGCCCAGCAAGGCCCCTTCGGTCCCTTGTTGCAATCGCTGTTGGCCGAGGCGGGGCCGCTGGGACCGGTGTCTTTCCGGCTGGCGGGAACGACCGGAGTGCAGGAACAGGTCGCCGGGGTCGCCGGCATGGTCTACAACGCCACCGGCCAGCTTCCCGACGGGACGCAAGTTGCGGAAACCGTGGTTCTGGCCACCGATCCCGACATGCAGCGGGTGCAACGGACGCTGGTGGGACATTTGCGCCGCTATGGTCGCTTGCTGGGCATGGGGCCGCTCGATCTGCCGCCCGAGCTGGAGCGGGATGGCGGCTTGGCGCTGCTGCGCTATGGCAAAGAGGTCAAGCTGGAGCGGCTTTCCA
>WOZT01000006.1 GCA_011620145.1 Gammaproteobacteria bacterium
ATCCCGGGCAAACCGCCCGTCCCCTGCAATTCCTGAAAAAACCCGGTCTGCGCCCGTTGATGCGCCGTGTTACGGACGATGGACAGCGGTCTAGCACCGTCGCGGCGCACCAAGCCCGGCGGCCGCCATCGCCGCTGGCCGCGTCGCTCGGCACAAATCCCGCAAAAGCCCTTACCATGGCCGCTTTGCCGCGAAGCCACGACACAAGGGATCCCGATGCGTGATGCGATCATGTCGAGCGAAACGCCAAATGGCAATGCCAAGGGGCGGGTGCTGTTCGCCAGCCTGATCGGCACCACCATCGAATTCTTCGATTTCTACATCTACGCCACTGCTGCGGTGCTGGTCTTCCCGCAGCTGTTTTTCCCGGCCGGCGACGCGACCACCGCGATGCTGCAGTCACTGGCCACCTTTGCCCTTGCCTTCTTCGCCCGCCCGTTGGGATCGGCGCTGTTCGGCCATTTCGGCGACCGCATCGGCCGCAAGGCCACCCTGGTGGCGGCGTTGCTGACCATGGGGCTTTCCACCCTGCTCATCGGCTTGTTGCCCACCTATGCCCAGATCGGCGTGATGGCGCCGCTGTTGCTGGCGCTGTGCCGCTTCGGCCAGGGACTGGGGTTGGGCGGGGAATGGGGCGGCGCGGTCCTGCTGGCCACCGAAAACGCGCCGCCGGGCCGGCGGGCCTGGTATGGCATGTTTCCGCAACTGGGCGCGCCGATCGGCTTCATTCTCTCGGGCGGCTCGTTCCTGTTGCTGACCCATTTCCTGAGCGATGCGCAGTTTTTCCGCTGGGGCTGGCGGGCGCCTTTCCTGGCCAGCAGTATTTTGGTGGTCGTGGGGCTGTGGGTGCGCCTGAACCTGCACGAAACGCCAGTATTCCAGCGCGCACTGGATGCCGATGCACGGGAGCGGCTGCCGATACTCACGGTGTTGCGCGATCACTCCGGCGCCCTCGTGCGTGGCACGATCATGGCGTTGTGCACTTTCGTGCTGTTCTATCTGATGACGGTTTTCACCCTGACCTGGGGCACGACCGCCCTGCATTTTTCCCGCGAGCGCTTCTTGCTGATCCAGCTTTTCGGGGTGCTGTTTTTCGGTCTCACCATCCCGATTTCCGCCCATCTGGCCGACCGCCACGGCCGCCGGCGGATGTTGATGGCGGCGAGCGGGGGCATTGCGCTGTTCGGTCTGTTGTTCGCGCCCTTGCTCGGCGCGGGTGGCGAGGGGCCGGTGATCCTGTTCATGGCGCTGGGTCTGGCCTTGATGGGCCTTACCTATGGGCCGCTGGGCACCGTGCTGAGCGAGCAGTTTCCCACCGCAGTGCGCTATACGGGAGCGTCGCTCGCCTTCAACCTGGCCGGTATTTTCGGTGCCTCCCTGGCGCCTTATATCGCCACCTGGCTGGCGACCCACTACGGCCTGCAGACGGTCGGCCTTTATCTTTCGGGGGCTGCGCTGCTGACGCTGCTGGCCTTGTGGGGCGCACGCGAAACCATGGACGACGTCCTGTAGTGCCGCGTACATCCCCCTGGGTGACGTGGGGCCTTGGGCCATCCCGCGGATGCGACGACGTCAAGTCGTGAAACGCCCGGCGCAGGCGCACCGGGCGTGAAGGACGCAATTCAAACGGGCGGCGATTGCGCTTCCAGACGCGGCGGATTGTCCATTTGCTTGATGAAGCGCTCGGGTCCTGCCTGGCCCACGGTGGCGGGGAACCAGAGAATGGCCGTCAGGTCGATGTCGAGCTTGCCCACCGGGAGCTTGGTGACCTGGAAACCGAAGCGAGGCAGGGCATCGGGGAAGCTTTCATACGCATAGGATTTCTCGGGCTTCACCGCGTCCACATAGGTCCCCCTCCCTTCCACCGGCCAGTCCGGCGGAATGGCAAACTTCATCACCACATCCCAGCCCCGGCCGCTTTCGAGCCAGAGCCAGGTGGCATCGGGAATGCGGATGTCGAGCTGTTTTTCCTCCGGAGTCATCACACCATCGACCTGGTGGTACTTGCCGCTGGGGTTGACGGCCGAAACGAAACGGCCGCCCTTCAATTCGTGCATATCCAGGCCAATATCGATCAGGGGTTTGTTGAGCACCCGGGTCAGAATCTCGCCGCCGGGGATATGCAGTTTGACGGGCAGGGTGATGCCTTGGTCATAGACCGTCATGTCGGTCAGGATGCGAAACACTGGGATTCCGGCGACAACCACCCAGATCTTGAGTTTGAGCACTTCCCGCACCGGACCATGCTTGACGCCGGCCAGTTCAGCCTGAAGGTTGCGAATGTCAACCGTCACCCGCGGCCAGGGCACCATGACGCCAGTGGAAATCTCCAGGATCAGCGTATCCAGCACCCGATGCTCCGGTGTGGGTCCGGCATTGGCACGAAAGTCCTCGAACATCAGGATGTTCTTGGGGTTGTTGCGAAAGTTGAAAAAGGTGGCATCCAGGGTCCATTTTTTCGGGTCGTACTGGACGTAGTCGCTTGGGTCACGCAGGGATGAACCCTCGGCAACATAGGCATAGCGGGTTTTGCCGTTATAGGTGTACTTGAGTTCCTCAACGATGCGGCCATCGGCCAGGTGATGGACCGCCGGATTGAGGCGTTCACTGCCGGTGTCACGGTACATGAAGACGAGTTCATCGTCCGCGTCGAACACCCCCTCGCTTCCCTTGATTTTGCCCGACATGCCGGGCTCGTAGATCCAGCCATCCTCATCGCGCTCATCGATCTGGAATGGAATGGGTACCAGCTTGCCTGCCCGCACCGACAGGACCGACAGGGTGTCGATGCGCTTGCCCGCCAGTTGCGGGCTTTGATTGGCCTTGACTGTTGTGGCATAGACCCAGGTGTAATGGTCCAGGTCCATTGCCTGCACCATCTGATCCCA
Source organism: Gammaproteobacteria bacterium (assembly GCA_011620145.1). Lineage (GTDB taxonomy): Bacteria > Pseudomonadota > Gammaproteobacteria > UBA5335 > UBA5335 > Macondimonas. The sequence goes on from WOZT01000006.1 coordinate 2,889, forward strand.
TTGCGCCGTGCTGAGGCGGAAAGAAAGATCCTTGTCCTTGGCCATCAGACTGGGATCGGCTTTCAGACGCGTCACGAACTGGTCGAAAGCTTCGCCCTTGAGACTGTCATAGGGTGCTGGCGCCACCCCCCATGCCGTACCCATCCACGCCATGACGCAACCGGCGAGTAGCGGCCGGATGATTGTTCCTATCCTGCGCATGATGTCTCCTCCATGATGTCGTTATGCGCGGCCGGAATCCGGCCGGAGGGTTTTCCCTCAAGCAATTCAAGATCATGGCGCGAGGAACGCAAGCGCCTAGCATTGGTTTTGCGCTGCAGTCAAGCGAAACTTGAAAGTGGTGAGTGCTGGATTTATTTGAGTCGCAGGCTGGGCTGGGCATCCAGTGTGATGAGGCGCCCGCTCTCGGGTTCAGGCGTTGAGAGGCGCTGCATGGACCTGCTTCACTCGTCGCGCCATTTCCTTGCTTGATCCAGATGGGCGTGAGAGGAAAAGGAGGCTCGTCAGGCCTCGGCGCAGGTGCATGGCCTTCACCCGGCCCCGTCCTCTTTCCCGAATGCGGCGATCATGGGTTTTTGTGAGGCGTCACCATGGCGCCGCTGGCCGCAACCGAAGCCACGGCTACCAGAATCAACGCCAGCACCACGGTTGCGCCCGCCGGCAGGTCGAACAGCCCAGACGCCGTCAATCCCAGCACATAGCCCGTGGCACCGATGGCGTAGCCCCATGGCAGGCGGCCACCTGCCGCCAGTGCCGGCACGATCAGGCTGGCGAACACCAGGTACACGCCCACCACCTGCACCGACGCCGTGATGGTGAGCGCGAACAGCAGATAGAAACCCAGCGGCGAGGCTTTCAGATTCCAGCCGAACCAGCCTGCCAGCACGCCGGCCGTGACCAGTGCCAGCGGCAGCAGGCCGGCCCAGGTGGTCCACAGGATTTGCCCCACCAGCAGCTCCTGCAGATGCTCGCCGGCGTGCGGGTCGTGGCTCATCAGCACGATGGCGGCGCAAGCTGCCGCCACGAAGCTGACGCCAATCACCGCCTCCAGATGAGCCGGGTTTTTCTTTTCCATCCAGCGCAAACACAGAGCCCCTGCCAGCGCGGCAATCACCGCGCTGACCTGAGTGCGCCAGCCGTTCACCTCGAACCCGAGCGTACTGGCGATGACGATGCCCAGACCGGCAATCTGCGCGATGGCGAGATCAATGAAGATGATCCCCCGGCTGAGCACTTCCCGGCCCAGTGGCACGTGGCTGGCCAGCACCAGCAGGCCAGCCACCAGGGCCGGCAGCAGGATGGTCGGTTGCAGTCCGTCGAGCGTCATGGCGCGGCCTGCAACAGACGGTTCAGGGTGTCGTCGAACAGGCCAAACAGATCCTGGGCTGCCGGCGAACCGCCCACCGTATAGGGCAGTTCCACGGCCGGGATATTGGCCCGACTGGAGAGCCATTCGGATGCCTTGGGCGACTCATACGCCGCGTGCAGTACCATCCGCGCCGGCGTTGCTTTCAGGGTTCCCAGCAATTCCGCCAGGTGACTGGCGGTCGGCTCCATGCCGGGCTTCGGCTCCAGTTCGCCAATCACCGTCAATCCCAGCCAGTCAATGAGGTAACTCCAGTTGCGGTGATGCACCACCACCGGCATGCCCTTCAGGCGCGCACCCTGCTGTTCCCAGCGCGCCATGGCCGCCGTCCAGCGCGCCTGGAAATCGCGATTGCGCTCGGCATAACGGGCGGCGTGGGCGGGATCAACTTCGCCGAGACGCTTGGCCAGGGCTTCACCGACCCGCGCGATATTGTGGGGGTCCATTTGCAGGTGGGGGTTGCCGGCGGCATGGATGTCGCCCATCGAGCGGTCGAGCGCCGTGGGCCGCTCGATGATGCGCGCAATGCGGGCTGCTTCAAGATAGCCAGGTTGGCCGGGCTGGATCTTGCCGTTGCCGGCCTCGCGTTGAAGCAATGGCAACCAGCCGATTTCCAGCTCCGCCCCGGTGCAGACCAGCAGATCGGCACGCCGGGCCTGCGCCAGCAGCGCGGGCCGGGCCTCAATGTGATGCGGGTCCTGTAGCGCAGTGGTGGCCGAGCTGACCTGCGCGAGATCACCGGCCAGTTCGTGCGTCAACGCCGCCCATTCAGGCTCGCAGGTCAGCACATTGAGCGTTGCCTGTGCGGGCGGAACAATCAGCACCAGTCCGGCCAAGAGAACCGTGAGTACATATTTCATGGGGAAGTCCTTCAAAACTTGTGGGCACCGTGGGGACCCAGGCTCATGATGTATTGCAGGATCAGCGCGTTATCCGTGTTGTCCTGCAGGGATTTGTCGTGGTTGTACTGCAGCCGGAAGCGCGAGAATTCCGACGGGGAATAGTCGGTCATCAGGCTCCATCGGGTCGGATTGAAGTCCGGCATATCCAGCAAGGCGCGATTCACGCCCGCATTCACCGAACCGGCATCCAGTCGGTCATAGCGCACACCGGTACGCCAGCGCGGCATGAACTGATAGATCGCCTGGGCGTAACCGCCGGATTGAGCGCTGTCGTAGCGATCCTGGAGGCCGGTGCAGGCGCCGCCTTCGAGCAGATTGTCCTGGCATTGCAGGTCGCCATTTTCGTCGCGCTTGAAGTATTCCGTGGCGAAGATGAGATTGCGCTGCTGTGCGTTGCCCTCGGGCGCCCATTTCCAGACGAAATCAGCGATCCAGGTCGCGGAGGTCCCTGAAAAACGGGTCAGCGCGTCCACCGCGTTCACATCACTGAGGGTCGACTCCCGGTCGCGCGGCGCCGCGTGCAGGTAGGACAGCCCACCACGCCAGGAATTCGAGGCGCCCACATCACCGCCCAGATGGGCGAATCCCGCCCAGGAACCCGCGCCGTTCTTGTCGGCGCCGTTATCGGAGCCCGGAAAGAACTGCCCCTTGGCGACTTCGGCGCCCAGCTCCATGAACAGCTCGGTCGGCGCCAGCCAGCGCAGTTGCAGGCCGTCCTGGACCAGATGTTCGCCGAACAGCGCGGAATACATCAGGTTGTTGTCGGCAAAATCCCAGGCATGCGGGTGTTTTTCGTTCTGGTAGCCGACACCGGATAGAAAACGGCCGGCTTTCAGCGTCAGACCATTGCCCAAGCCCAGGCTCTGGAACCAGGCCTCTTCCACTTCCGCCTGATCGTCGACCATCGCCAGATTGACGAAGCCGCGCAGATAGGGATCGATATTGGAAGCCAGCACCAGCTCGGTGGCGTCCAGGCTGAAGCCTCGCGCCACCGACCCGGGGGCGTCGACCGGCATGAAGCCGGTGATCGGCCGCTCGCCGCCGGCGCGGTCGATATAGGCGCCCTGCAGGATCAGCGA
>WOZT01000116.1:0-4567 GCA_011620145.1 Gammaproteobacteria bacterium
AAGGTGCCGCCGCCCAGATCGTAGACCACGATCTTGCTGTCGCCGCGTTGCTTGTCCATGCCATAGGCGAGCGCCGCCGCGGTCGGCTCGTTGATGATGCGCTTGACCTCCAGCCCGGCGATGCGACCGGCGTCCTTGGTGGCCTGGCGCTGGGCGTCGTTGAAATAGGCCGGCACGGTGATCACCGCCTCGGTGACGGTTTCGCCCAGGTAATCCTCGGCGGTCTTCTTCATCTTGCGCAGCACCTGCGCGGAGACTTCCTGCGGCGACATCTTGCGGCCACTGGCCTCGACCCAGGCATCCCCGTTATCGGCGCCCACGATCTTGAAGGTCGCCAGATGCAGGTCTTTCTGCACGACTGCATCGCTGAACTTGCGGCCGATCAGGCGCTTGACTGCATGCAGCGTGTTCTGCGGATTGGTGACAGCCTGGCGCTTGGCGGCCTGCCCGACCAGGATTTCACCGTCCTTGGTGTAGGCGACGATGGAAGGCGTGGTGCGAGCGCCTTCGCTGTTTTCCAGCACCTTGGGCTTGCCGCCCTCCAGCACCGCCACGCAGGAGTTGGTGGTGCCCAAGTCAATGCCGATGATCTTGCCCATGGTTTAGCTACTCCAAAAAAACGGAAATTGCGTTCTCCCCAAGATGGGGACGGGAGGAATCGGTTTCAATGCCCCGGCGCGTCAGCCGCCCGGAGCGCGCGCCACGACCACCATGGCGGGCCGGATCAGCCGATCGTTCAGGGCATAGCCCTTTTGCATGACGTGCAGAATCGTGTTTTCCGGCGCCGCGGCGGATTCCTGCATGGAAACTGCCGCATGCCACTGGGGATCAAAAACCTCCCCTTGCGGCGCGATTTCGCGCACGCCGAATTTTTCCAGCGCCGCGCCCAGCATGCGGAGCGTCAGCTCCATGCCCTCGCGCAGGGCCTGGGGTCCGGACTGCTCCGTGCCAGAGGCGGCCAGGCCCAGTTCCAGGCTGTCCTTGACCGGCAGCAGCTCGTTCACGAAGCGCTCCAGGCCATATTTGTGGGCATTTTCCAGTTCCCGCGCCATCCGGCGCTGCTGGTTTTCCAGATCGGCCCGGGCACGCAGGTAAAGCTCCCAGTGCTCGCCGGCCTTCTGCTCGGCCTCGGCGAGGCGTGTCTGGAGATCATCTGCGCCAGCGGCTCCAGTGTCTGTGGTCGCGCCGTCTTGCGGGGACAAATCGTTGTTCATATCGGATGGGTTCATGAGGCCGCTCCCTCGCCGGATGCCATAAATACAAAATAAAAGGCGCCGCGCGCGCCTTCAGCGAGCGTCACCGCGGCCCTATGATGGGGATCAATTGGATAAATTCAAGGCACTGCCAAGCAGCCGCGCGGTAATGTCGACGATGGGGATGACGCGCTGATAGGCCATGCGGGTCGGCCCGATCACCGCCAACACCCCCACCACCTGACCGTTGACCCGATAGGGCGCCGTCACCACGCTGCAGTCATCCAGCACGCGATAGCCCGATTCCTCGCCGATGAAGATCTGCGCGCCCTCTCCCTGTAGCGCCTGATCGAGCAGGTGCAACATCTCGCGCTTGGCGGTGAAGGCATCAAACAGCGCCCGGAGCTTCTCCACATGGGAAAGCTCCTTGAAATCCATCAGGTTGGACTGACCGGCAATGACGTAATCGGCCTCTTCGGGGACGTCGAACACCACGCTGGCCAGTTCGACCGCAGCGCGCATCAGCTCATCCATGTCCGCCCGCGTGCGCCGCATTTCGTCGACGATGGCATCGCGAACCTGCTGGATGCCTTTTCCCACGAACAGGGTATTGAGGTAGTTGGAGGCCTGCTGCAATTCGGAGGCGCTGAAGGGACGTTCCACCTTGAGGATACGGTTTTGCACCTCCTGGCCTTCGAAGACCAGCACGGCGAGGACCTGATGCCCGGACAGCGGCAGGAATTCGATATGGCGCAAACCCAGTTGCTCGCGGCGCGGCAAGGTGACCACGCCCGCCATGCGGGTAATGCCGGAGAGCAGGCGGGACGCGGTATCAATGACCTGCTGGCGAGTCGCGGTCTCGTCGGCCACGAAACCCTGCTCAAGCAGGGCCAATTGCGCGGACTCCAGCGGCTGGACCGTCAGCAGGCTATCGACAAACAAACGATAGCCGCGCACCGTGGGCACGCGGCCGGCAGAGGCATGCGGAGACTGCAAAAACCCCTGTTCTTCCAGATCGAGCAGGGCATTGCGAATCGATGCGGGACTGAGATCCAATCCGCTTTCCCGGGCAATGGTGCGCGACCCGACCGGCTCACCTTCACGGATGAAGCGGTCGATCAGGGTTTTCAGAATGATCTGGGCCCGTTCGCCCAGGGCATGCGGTGTTGTCGTTGACATCATCCTCACCCAGAATGGCTCTGTCCAAGATCGCTTGGCACTCAGCCAGACGGAGTGCCAATCGTCACCATAGCAACGGCCGGCAAACAGTGTCAACGACTTGTCACACTCACTGTCCGGCCTTGGAAAAACAAGGCTAGCCATATGCCCAAATCGCCACCGCGCTTCGCGACCATCGGTCTGATCGGCAACCCCGCCAACGCCCAACTGGCGGCGACCCTGGCGCCACTGGCGGCCTACCTGCTGCGACGCGGCTGCCGCATCCTGCTCGACGAACGCTGCCAGGCGGCCAGTCCCGATCCCACGCTACCGCTGCTCGCGCGCAGCGACATTGCCCGGCAGGTGGATCTCGTCATCGTGATCGGTGGCGACGGCACGTTTCTGGATGCGGCGCGGGCGGTGGGTCCCGAGCAGGTGCCGCTGGTGGGCATCAACCTGGGTCGCCTGGGTTTCATGGTGGACATTCCGCCCGCCCAGATGGAGCTGGCGCTGGACACCATCCTGGCCGGCGATTACCAGACCGACCAGCGCTTCCTGCTGGAGGGCACCGCGCTACGCGAGGATACCGTCCTGCACCGGGATACGGCGCTCAACGATGTCGTCATCAACAAGCACCACGTCGCGCGCATGATCGAATTCGACACTTACATCGATGGCCGTTACGTCAACAACCACCGTGCCGACGGGCTGATCGTGGCGACGCCCACCGGCTCCACGGCCTATGCACTCTCGGGCGGCGGTCCGGTGATGCACCCGCAGCTCCAGGCCATCACCCTGGTGCCGATCTGCCCTCACGCCCTGGCCGATCGGCCCTTGGTGGTGAACGCCGCGGTGGAAATCGAGATCCGCATCGCGGCGCGCAACACCAATCCCGTGCAGGTCACCTGGGATGGGCAGAGCAGCGTCGAGCTGCGCAATGGGGACTGCGTGCGCATCCGCCGCAGCGATTTCGCGCTGACCTTGATCCACCCCAGCAACCATGATTATTTCCGGATCCTGCGCAGCAAGCTGCGCTGGGGCAGCCAACCGATCCCCTGAGGCCCGCGCGGCATGCTGACACGCCTGGAAATCCGCAACTACACGCTCATCGACCACCTCGAACTGGATTTCGGGGCCGGTTTCTCCGCCCTGACGGGCGAAACCGGCGCGGGCAAATCCATTCTCATCGATGCCCTGGGTCTGTTGCTGGGCGATCGCGCCCGCACCGATCTGATCCGCGCAGGCGCCACGCGAGCGGAACTGAGCGCCGAATTCGACCTGCAAGCCCTGCCCGAGGCGGCGCGCTGGCTCAGTGACGAGGCGCTGGACGATGGGGATGCCTGTCAGTTGCGCCGGGTGTTGCAACGCGATGGCAGTTCCCGGATCACCATCAACGGCCGCACCGTCACCGCGCTGTCCCTGCGCACCCTGGGACCGCTGCTGGTGGAAATTCATGGTCAACACGCGCACCAATCCCTGCTGCACAGCGCGGCGCAGCGCAGCCTGCTGGATCGGATCGGCGGCCACGATGCCCTGCTGGCGGCTGTGGAACACGCCCACGGCGAACTCAAGGAAGTTCTGGATGCGCTGGCGCTCCTGCAGGGCACAGGAGGCGACAAGGGCCCGCAAAAGGAGTGGCTGGAGATCCAGATCGCCGAACTGGACGACTTGGCGCCGCAGGCCGCGCAATGGGCGGAGCTGGTTGCCGAGCACAAACGCCAGGCCCATGGCGAACGGCTGTTGGCGCTGGCGCAGGACGCCCTGGAACGACTCGACGGCGAAGGGCCGCAAGTCCTGCGTCTGTTGCAGCAGGCCCATCGTGACATGGACGAGGCGCGTCGACTCGATCCCCGTCTGGATGAAATCACCCTGCTGCTGGATCAGGCACTGATCCCTGCCCAGGAAGCCGAACGGGCGCTGGCGCACTATCTGGCCGACACCCAGGTCGATCCCGAGCGCCTGGCCTGGCTGGAGGCGCGGATTGCGCGCTACCACCATCTCGCGCGCAAGCACCATTGCCCACCCGAGGAACTGCCTGACGCCCAGCTGCGACTGCGTCAGGAACTGGTGGCCTTGGCGCACAGCGCCGACCGGCAGGCGGAATTGCAGGCTCGTGAGACACAATTGCGGGTCGCGTATGCACAGGCTGCCGAAACCCTGGGCGCGGCGCGGCGCGCCACCGCGCTGCGGCTGGCCGGACAGATCGAGGAACAGGT
>WOZT01000116.1:4667-6224 GCA_011620145.1 Gammaproteobacteria bacterium
GCGCGGCGCGGCGCGCCACCGCGCTGCGGCTGGCCGGACAGATCGAGGAACAGGTCCGCGTGTTAGGCCTGCCCCATGCCCGCATCGCCATTGATGTGGACACCGAACTCGATCGCCTCTCCCCGCATGGGCGGGAGCATGTGGACATCACCATCAGCATGAATCCAGGACAGCCGCTGAAACCCCTGGCGCGCGTTGCCTCGGGCGGAGAGCTGTCGCGGATCGCGCTGGCCATTGCCGCAGTGGCGGCAACCCATGCCCCAGCGGGCTGCAGGATCTTTGATGAAGTGGATGCCGGTGTCGGTGGCGCGGTGGCCGAGCTGATCGGCCAGCGCTTGGCGCAACTGGCGCGCCACGGCCAAATCCTGTGCGTCACCCACCAGGCCCAGGTCGCCGCGTTTGCCCGGCAGCATTACCGCGTGTCCAAGCAGGTGCGGCAGGATGAAACCCATACCGTGGTTCAGCGCCTGTCGGAATCGGAAACCACGGAAGAACTGGCGCGGATGCTGGGCGGGCGCACCATCACCGAACGCACCCGGGAGCACGCCCGTGAAATGCGTGCCCAAGCGCTTCAGTCGGATGTAACAGCGGTCTGATCGGCATTGTCACCGGGCACGGCGGCGGATGGCTTGTGCCGACAATCCGGGCAAATGCCATAGATGTAGAGGCTGTGATCGGTCATCTCATAGCCCATGCGCTGGGCAATCGACGCCTGGCGCGCCTCGATGGCATCGTCCATGAACTCGTCCACGCGCCCACACTTCACGCACAGCATGTGGTCGTGATGGGCGCCCTGATTGATTTCGAAAACCGAGTGGCCGCTTTCGAAATTGAGGCGATTGACGAGCCCGGCGCTCTCGAACTGGGTCAGCACCCGGTAGACCGTGGCCAGCCCGATCTCCTCGCCTGAATCGAGCAGGGCCCGATAAAGATCCTCGGCGCTCATGTGGCGGGTGTCCCCCGCTTCGAGCATCTCCAGGATCTTGAGGCGGGGCAGGGTGACCTTCAGGCCGACCTTGCGAATATCCTTGGATTCCAATTTGGTGCGCTCCATTCCGGAAAACCCATCGTCACCCGGTTTGTTTTTCGCTAAGATGACGTGCCTCGAACGGACTGTGAGCCCCATGAAACGATTGATCCTGCCTTTGATTCTGACGCTCGGCTCCCTCTCAGGAGGATGCTTCGTGTACAAACCCGAGATTCGCCAAGGCAACTCGCTGGATCGTGCGGCCGTGGATCAGCTCGCGCCCGGCTTGACCCGGGACCAAGTGCAATATCTGCTGGGTCGACCCGTCCTCAAAAACCTGTTCGACGCCAATCGCTGGGACTACGTATTTTACCACCGGAACCGGCGTGATGAAGAAAAATGCCGTCTGACCGTGTTTTTCGAGCAGGATCGACTGGCGCGCATCGAACGCGAACCTGATGGCGCCGCCTTCGACGCCTGTATCGACCAGTCCACCCGCATCAAACCCAACAAGTTCTAACGTTTGGCCTGCTCGGCGCGTCGGCGGCGTTCCTGCTTGGGATCGACCGGCAGCGGACGATAGATCTCCA
>WOZT01000207.1 GCA_011620145.1 Gammaproteobacteria bacterium
CGCGAGCCCCGCTTGCAGGAACTGGATTTCGGGGTCTGGGAGGGACGCACGGCGGATGCCATTTTGGCCGATGATCGCGCGCAGCTGATGGCGTTCTGGCGTGATCCGGTACGTCATCCGCCACCCCAGGGCGAAACCATGGATGCCTTCGCGGCCCGCATCCGCGCCGCTTTCGAGGAGTGGCGCGAACGGATGATCGACGGACCCTGGCTGTGGGTCATCCATGGCGGGGTGATCCGGGTGCTTTTGACGGAGTTATTGGGCATGCCGCTCACCCATATGCTGCGCATCGAAGTGCCCTATGCCTGCCGCTCGACCCTCATTCTTGGGGATGGGCCGCCGCGCCTGCTGGCCCACGGTGCCGTGAATCCATGAAGGGATTGCGCCTGGCGCTGGGCTTCCTCACGCGCCTGCCCGTTCCCGCGCCGCCCACCTACGATCCTGCGACCATCGGCGCTTCATTGGCCTGGTACCCCGCCGTGGGGGCCCTGATCGGGCTGCTGCTCTGGGTCGGCTCCGCCCTGCTCGCCTTGCTCCTGCCCGCTGCGCCGGCGGTCAGCGCCGCGGTGCTGGTGATGCTGTGGGTGTGGCTGACCGGCGGCCTGCATCTGGATGGACTGGCCGATACCGCCGATGCCGATGCCGCGGGAGGAGACGCCACGCGCCGACTTGCCGTACTCAAGGACCCGAACGCCGGACCTGCCGGGGTCACCGCCGTGGTGCTGGTGCTGCTGCTCAAGACGGCCACGGTGATGAGCCTGCTGGACACAAGCACCGGGTTATTCCCGGCCCTGCTCATCACCCCGCTGGTGGGCCGGGCGTTGATCGTTGCGGCCTTCCTCACCACGCCCTACATTCGCGCGGGCGGGCTGGGGGAAGCCCTCGCCGGGCATCACGATCGCAATGCCTGCCTTGCCAGCCTCGGGGTCACGCTGCTGGCGATCCCCATCCTGTGTGGACTGGCGGCGGCCGGCACAATCCTGTTGCTGGCCGGTGGCTTCCTGCTGTATTGGCGCCACGCAGCCTTGCGTCATCTGGGCGGGTTTACCGGCGACCTGGCCGGCGCGCTGGTGGAACGCGGCGAAGCGCTGACGCTGCTGGCGTGCGTCGTGGTTCTAGCCGGACATTGAGACGCGCCGAATCAACGCATCAGCCCTGTGGAGATTGAACGCCATCGCAATCCCGTGCCATGCTCAAAACCGAACTGAAAACAAGCTGGCGTCCCCCTTCGGGACAGCCGGAAACGAAGGAGGAGACCCATGCAAGATATTCGGGGCAAGATTGCGGTGGTGACCGGCGCAGGCAGCGGCATCGGAAGGGCGACGGCCACCCGGCTGGCCCAGGCCGGCTGCGCGCTGGCGCTGGCCGATATCAACGCCGAGGCGCTCGCGCCGGTGGCAGCGTCCCTCAAGACCCATGGGGTTGCAGTGAGCACCCATACGGTCAACGTGGCCGACAAGACCCAGATGGCGGCCTTTCCCGATGCGGTGCTGGCGGCCCACGGCGGGGTGCACATCGTCATCAACAACGCCGGCGTGATGGTGGCCGACCCGCTGGAAACCCACACCCTGGAGGATTTCGAATGGCTGTTCGGGATCAATTTCTGGGGCGTGGTCTATGGCTGCAAATTCTTCCTGCCCCACCTGCGCCGCGCCGGGGAGGGCCATCTGGTCAACCTGTCCAGCATGTTCGGCTTCTACGGTCTGCCCACCCAGAGCTCCTATTGCGCCAGCAAGTTCGCCGTGCGCGGTTTCACCGAATCGCTGCGGGCGGAACTGAGCGGCACCGGCATTGGCGTCACCGCCATCCATCCCGGCACCATCCGCACCAACATCATGAAGGCGGCGCGCACGCAGCAGACGGGCGGCGGTGGCCTGGTGCAGCGGGGTCAGGACCTGATGAACCGTTTCGGCACCGCCCCCGAGCGGGTGGCGGAGAAGATCGAAGCGGGCATCCGCCACAACCGCGCCCGGGTACGGGTGGGCCTTGATTCCTACCTAAGCGATTATGTGGCGCGCCTGAGCCCCACCGGCCTCAACGCGCTGATGGGCCGAGCCCGCGGAAAATTCGGCGCGTGAACCGTGAGCCATCCGCCTGGATCAGCAGGCGGCCGCGTCAATCGGCCGCGACGGTACGATCGCGGGCCCAGGCGCGCAAGGCCTGCACCGATTCAGCCATGACCACTGACAGCGGGCGGGTGCGGTCCAACTCCCGCTCCACGTCCGCTTGTCCCGCCGGGCGGCCAGCGGCGGCCGCACCATAACAGGCCGACACCACCGCCTGTTCGATTTCCGCTCCCGAAAATCCCTCGCTCAGCCGTGCCAAAGCGGCACGGTCGAATCGGCCCGGATCGAGTTGGCGCTTGCGCAAATGGATCACAAAGATCGCCTCCCGCGCGGAAGTCTCCGGCAGATCGACGAAGAAAATCTCGTCCATCCGGCCCTTGCGCATCAACTCCGGCGGCAGTTGCTGGATGTCGTTGGCGGTGGCCGCGAGGAACACCGGCGCGGTACGCTCCGCCAGCCAGGTCAGCAGGGTGCCCAGCATGCGCCGTGAAGTGCCGCCGTCGTCTCCGCCCGTGGCCAGTCCCTTTTCGATCTCATCGATCCACAGCACACAGGGCGCCATGTTTTCAGCCAGAGCAAGCGCCGCCCGCAAATTGCGCTCGGATTCGCCGTAGTACTTGTTGTAGAGCGTGCCCATGTCCAGGCGCAGCAAGGGAACGCCCCAAATCCCGGCGATGGCGCGCGCCGCCAGGCTCTTGCCGCTGCCCTGCACGCCCAGCAGCAGGACACCGCGCGGGGGTGGCAGGCCGGCCGACGCACCCCGGCCGAGAAAAGCATCCTGCCGCTCGGCGAGCCAGGCCTTGAGCCGTTCCAGGCCGCCAAGGTCGGCCAGCGGGGCGGTCTCGAACTCGAAATGCACCGCGCCGGAGAGGTTCAGCAGTTCGAACTTGGCCTTGTTGAGCTTGGGCAGGTCGTCCTCGGTGAGGGCGCCATCATCCCAGATCGCCGTGCGCACCAGCCGGCGAGCATCCTGTTCGGTCAGTCCGCGCAGATTGCGGATGATGCGTTCCAGGTTGCGCCGGTCGCTGCGCACGCGCGCGCCCCGGTTGGCCGCGGCCCAGGCCTGCGCCTCTTCCCGCACCAGACGCTCCAAGGCTTCAACATCAGGCAGCCGCAGCGTGAACCGGGCCGACAGGTGATGCAATTCCTCGGGCAATTCGCAGCGCGGTCCCACCAGCATCAGATGCAGCGGCCGGGGCAAGGCCTGCTGGGCAATTTCACGCAACAGGCGCACGTTCAGCGGCGCATCGGCCAGATAGGGGTGGAAATCGAACAGCACATAGAGCCCGGCGAGCGGATTGTCCTGGATATGCGCCAGCACGCCGTCGGGCTTGCGCGTCCCGGTGGGATGCGGTTGATCTGGATCGGGAGGCTCGCGGCGCAGGCCGGCGGTGGCGCTCCAGGTGAACACGGCCCAGTCGCGCGTGATGGCGAGCCGCGTCACCAGTTCAAGGGCGCGCCGCTCCTCGTGGGTTTCGATCACCACCAGCGGCACGCCCACATCCAGAATCAACGCCAGATCGTGCAGATCCTGCATGCGCTCCCCTCCTCTGCCCTGTTCCCCCAAGCTATCGGCAACGGAAGGGGAAGTCTGGATGGGGGCGCAGCATGAAGCCGCGCGAGCAATACCCCCTGCTGGCGTGCCGGCCTCAGGTGACGCGCGCGGGATGCAACAGCTTGTAGGCCACCGCGTCGGACAAGGCCTGCCAGGACGCCTCGATGACGTTGCTGGACACCCCCACCGTGGTCCAGCGCTGTCCGGACCCATCGGTGCTCTCGATCATGACCCGGATCAGGGCGTCGGTGCCGGCCCCGGCGCCCAGGATGCGCACCTTGTAATCCACCAGCTTCAGGTCCACCAACTGGGGATAGGCCGGCAACAAGGCCTTGCGCAGCGCCCGGTCCAGGGCATTGACCGGCCCGTTGCCCTCGGCCACGGTCATGTGCAGCTCGCCATCCACCCGGATTTTCATGGTGGCCTCGGCCAGCGTGAACGGCTCGCCGCTCGCGGCCACGCGGCGCTCGTCCATGACGCGGTAGCTCACCAGATCAAAGGGTGGCGCCAGGTCTTCCAGCTCACGCCGGGCCAACAGCTCGAAGCTGGCTTCCGCCCCGTCGTAGGTATAGCCCAGGAACTCCCGCTCCTTGACCAGCCGCACCAGCGGCTCGATCCGCCGATCGGCCGCATCGACCACAACCCCCACATCCGCCAGCAGGGACAGCACATTCGACCGGCCGGCCTGATCGGAGACCAGGATCTTGCGTGCGTTCCCCACATCGTCGGGTTGCACATGCTCATAGCTGCGCGCGTCCTTTTCCACCGCCGACGCATGCAGACCCCCTTTGTGGGCAAACGCGTTCTCGCCCACATAGGGCGCATGGCGGTCATGCGCGCGATTGAGCCGCTCGTCCACCACCCGCGAGACGTGGGTGAGCTGGCGCAGATCCTCCCGGTTCAGGCCGGTTTCAAAGCCCATCTTGAGCATCAGACTCGGCAGCAGACTGATCAGGTTGGCATTGCCGCAACGTTCACCCAGACCATTCAGGGTGCCCTGGACCTGGCGCACGCCCGCTCGCACCGCCGCCAGACTGTTGGCCACCGCGTTGCCGGTGTCGTTATGGCAGTGAATCCCCAGCCGCTCGCCAGGAAACCGCGCCGCGACCTCTGCAACGATGTCCTCCACCTCATGGGGCAGCGTGCCGCCGTTGGTGTCGCACAGCACCGCCCAGCGCGCCCCGGCCTCCAGCGCGACCTCCAGGCAACTCAAGGCAAAATCGGGATTGGCTTTGTAGCCGTCGAAGAAATGCTCGGCATCGAAGATCACCTCCGCCACGCGCGTCCCCGCAAAGACGAGGCTGTCGCGGATCATCTCCAGGTTTTCCGGCAAGGTGCTGCGCAGCGCCACCTCGACATGGAAATCCCAGGTCTTGCCCACCAGGCAGGCCACCGGCGCGCCGCTGTCCAGCACACGCATCAGGCCCGCGTCTTCCTCCGGACGGCGGCCCGGACGGCGCGTCATGCCGAAAGCGCTCAGGCGCGCCCGGTGCAGCGGCGGAACCTGGGCGAAGAAGGCATCATCGGTGGGATTGGCGCCCGGCCAGCCGCCTTCGATGTAGTCGATGCCGAGCTGGTCGAGTTCGTGGGCAATGGCGATCTTGTCGCCCACGGTGAAATCGACCCCTTGGGTCTGTTGGCCGTCCCGCAGGGTGCTGTCGTAGAGATAGATGCGATTGGCGCTCAAGGGGCAGGTGCTCCAGCAGGATCAAGGGCGCCCCAATCCCACTGGGTCGGGGCGAAGCCTTGATTATAGCTGCCTCGCCCCGCCCGTCACCCCGGATTCAGGCCCGCTCGTGCAGGCCGCACTCCCGCTTCAGTCCGAAGAAGCGCGTGTCCTCCTCGGTCATTCCCTCGCCCAGCGGGCGGGTGGTGTGCACATCGCCGATGGACACATAGCCCTTGTGCCACAGGGGATGGTAGGGCAGCTCGTGGCGGGTCATGTAGAGATAGATGTCGCGGTCGGTCCAATCCACCAGGGGATGGACCTTGATGCGCCCGTTCTGTTGACCCAGGACCTTCAGATGCTGGCGACTGGCGGACTGCTGGCGCCGCAAGCCGGTGATCCAGGCCCGCGCACCCAATTCCTTCAAGGCGCGCTGCATGGGCTCGACCTTGTTCATCTGGTTGTAGCGATCCAGCCCCTCGACACCCTGCTCCCACAGCTTGCCGTAGCGGGCTTCCTGCCAGGCCGGGGTCAATGCCGCGCGATAGACGTTCAGATTGAGGCCCAGGCGCTCGGTCAGATCGTCCACATAACGGTAGGTTTCCGGGAACAGATAACCCGTATCCACCAGAATCACCGGGATATCCGGCCGCTGGCTGGTGACGAGGTGCAAGCACACCGCCGCCTGCGCGCCGAAGCTGGAGGTCAACACAATGGACTTGCCGAACTGTTTCAGCGCCCACGCCACCCGCTCCTCGGCGGTCGCCTCGGCGAGATGGACATTCAGCGTGTCCGGATCGAGATCCGCGCCGATGGGATGGGAAATTGCCTGAATCGCGTTGGATACGGACATGGCAGGCCTCTCGAAAGAATACCGTCCGAGCCCGGATGGGCTTCGGAGACATAAACTACCAAGCCGG
>WOZT01000148.1 GCA_011620145.1 Gammaproteobacteria bacterium
GGCCAGTACCAGTCCCGATAATAGACCTGGATGAAGTCGATGACATGGCCGTGCAGTGCCCGATCCAGGGCATTGCCCACCGCCCCGCCCAGAATCAGGCTGAAGGCCAGCGGCCAGCCCATCTCGCGCGCAGGGCGCACCAGCAACCAGCGCGCCAGCACCCCGCCCACGCCAAGCGCCAGGGCCAGAAACACCCAGCGCTGCCAGCCGCCGGCGCCTGCCAGGAAGCTGAATGCCGCGCCGGGGTTGTAGGCCAGCGTCAGGTTGAAAAAACCGGGCACGACCGGATGCGGCGTGTAGGGGGACAAGCCGGCCTCGGCCAGTTGTTTGGTGAGCTGGTCCAGGCCCACGATGAGGCTCACCACGACTGCCCACAGCGCCACGCGCCCCGGCCGATCGATGATGCGCAGCATGGGCGGCGCGCCTTCCGCGCCGGTCACGCCCACTGCCGGTCCTCGCCTGGCCCCGCCACGTTCGCCGCGCAGCGCCCGCACAGGGCGGGATGGTCGGGATGGCTGCCCACGTCCGCGCGGCGGTGCCAGCAGCGCGGGCACTTGGCGTGTTCGGCGGCGCGGATGGCGATCCACAGTTCATCGCCGCCTTCCAGGGTGACGTGCGCCGCCGACTGCGGCCGGGCCGTCTCCCGCGCGAGCGTCGCCGCGGAGGTGATCAGCGCGAAGCGCAGTTCATCGCCCAGCGGCAGCAGGGTCTCATGCAGTTCCTGGCCGGCGTACAGGTCCACCTCGGCTTCGAGATTCGCCCCGGCGCCGGTGGCCACGCGCCAGCGTTCCAGCTCGCGCCCGACCGCCTCGCGCACCGCCAGCACCTGCGTCCACAGCGCCTCGTCGCTCGCCACCTCGGGCAATGCGGACCATTCGGCGAAAAACACCGAGTCCTCCCGCGCGCCGGGCAGGTGGCGCCAGATTTCCTCGGCGGTAAAGCTCAGGATGGGCGCGATCCAGCGCACCAGCGCCTCCACCAGGTGATGCAGCGCGGTCTGGGCCGAGCGCCGCGCCCGGCTGTCGGCCGGCGTGGTGTAGAGCCGGTCCTTGATCACATCCAGATAGAACGCGCCCAGATCGACGGCGCAGAAGTTGTGCACATCCTGATAGACGCGGTGGAACTCGTAGCGCGTATAGGCATCGCGCACGCGCTCCTGCAGCGCCCGGGCCCGGCCGATCACCCAGCGGTCCAGGGACAGCAGGTCGCTGGCCGGCAGCGCGTGAGCGCCCGGATCGAAGCCCTTGAGGTTGGCGAGCAGGAAGCGGGCGGTGTTGCGGATGCGCCGGTAGGCGTCGCTGGTGCGACTCAAGATCTGCTGGGACACCGCCATCTCGGCGCGGTAATCGGTCGCGGCAACCCACAGGCGCAGCACATCCGCCCCCAGGGAGTCCACGACGGTCTGGGGCGCGACCACGTTGCCGCGGGATTTGGACATCTTCTGGCCCTGTTCATCCACCGTGAAGCCGTGGGTCAGCACGGCCCGGTAGGGCGCCTCCCCGCGCCGGGCCACGGCCGTGAGCAGGGAGGATTGGAACCAGCCGCGGTGCTGGTCGGAGCCTTCGAGATACAGATCGGCCGGATAGCCCAGCTCCGGACGACGCTCCAGCACGGCGGCGCTGCTCACCCCCGAGTCGAACCACACATCCAGCGTGTCCGGCAGCTTGTCGTAGTCGGCGGCCGCATCGCCCAGCAGCTCGGCCGGGTCCAGATCGAACCAGGCCTGGATGCCTTGGCGCTCGATGCGCTGGGCCACCGCCTCCATCAAGGCCACGGTGTCGGGATGCGGCGCGCCGGTGCGGCGGTGCACGAACAGCGCCAGCGGCACGCCCCACAGACGCTGGCGGGACACGCACCAGTCGGGGCGCTCGGCCACCATGCCGCGGATGCGCTCCTCGCCCCAGGCCGGCAGCCACTGCACGCGCCCGATCTCGGCCAGGGCCTTGGCGCGCAGGCCGGCGGCCTCCATGGCGATGAACCACTGCGGCGTGGCGCGGAAGATGACCGGGGTCTTGTGGCGCCAGCAATGCGGATAGCTGTGGCGCAGGCGCGCGGCATGCAGCAGCGCGCCGGTGCGCTTGAGGGTCTCGAGGATGGCGTCATGGGCGGTGAGCACCGGCAGCCCGGCAAACTCGGGCACATCCGCGTGGTAACGACCATCCGGTCCCACCGGGTTGTCCACCGGCAGGCCGTACAGTTGCCCCACGGCATAGTCGTCCGGCCCGTGCGCCGGGGCGATGTGGACCAGTCCGGTGCCGGTGCCGGTGGTGACGAAATCGGCCAGGATCACGGGCACTTCCCGGTCCTGGAAGGGGTGAAGCAGGCGCAGACCTTCCAGCGCCGCGCCCGGTCCATAGGCGATGACCTGATGCGCCGCGATGTCCCAGCGCGCCAGGACGTCCTCGATCCCGTCCTGGGCCAGCAGCAAGCGCTCCACGCCGCGCGGCCCGTCGACCTGGACCAGCACATAGTCCAGCGCCGGATGCACCGCCACCGCCTGATTGGCCGGCAGGGTCCAGGGCGTGGTGGTCCAGATCACCACCGACACCGGCCCTTCGCCCTTGCCCTCGGGGGCATGCTGCAAGCGCGCCAGCAGCGCTTCCGGCTCAAGGCAAGCGAAGCGCACGTCGATGGCCAGGGACTGATGCTCCTGGTATTCCACCTCGGCCTCGGCCAGGGCCGAACCGCAGTCCACGCACCAGTGCACCGGCTTGGCGCCGCGCTGCAGGTGGCCATTGGCGACCATGCGCGCCAGGGCGCGGACAATATCGGCCTCATACGCCGGGTCCATGGTGAGGTAGGGATGGTCCCAGTCCGCCAAGACCCCCAGCCGGATGAAATCCTCGCGCTGGCGCGCCACCTGGGCCTCGGCGTAGGCGCGGCAGGCGCGGCGGAAATCGCGCGCGCTCGCCACGCCCGGCTTGCCGTGGGTCTTCTCCACGGCCAGCTCGATGGGCAGGCCATGGCAGTCCCATCCCGGCACATAGGGCACATCCAGGCCGTCCAGCAGGCGGCTCTTGTTGATGATGTCCTTCAGGATCTTGTTGACCGCATGGCCGATATGGATCTCGCCGTTGGCGTAGGGGGGGCCATCGTGCAGCACGAAGCGGGGCCGGCCGGCGCGGGCCGCGCGCAGCCGCCCGTAGAGCCCGGTCTGTTGCCAGTGGGCCAGCAAGGCCGGCTCCCGCTTGGCCAGGTCGGCCTTCATGGGGAAATCGGTGCCGGGCAGATTGAGGGTGTGCTTGTAATCCATGGGTCTTCCGTCGATCGACCGGGGCTATTCGACCCAGCCGGGGTGGCTGAAATAATCCCGGGCGTCCTGGACATCATGCGCGATCTGCTGGCGCATGAGTTCCACCGAGGCGAAGCGCCGCTCCTCGCGCAGGTGCTTGAGGAAGGCCACCTGCATGCGCTGGCCGTAGAGGTCGCCGGCGGGTTCGAGCAGGTGCACCTCCAGCAGGGTGGCGCGGCCGTTCACCGTGGGGCGGGTGCCGAGGCTGGCCACACCGGGCAGCAAGGGGCCATCCGCCGCCAGTTGCGCGCGCACCACGAAGATGCCCCGCAGCGGGCTCACCCGCCGGCGCACGGCCAGGTTGGCGGTGGGAAAGCCCAGGGTGCGCCCCAGCTTGTCGCCGTGCATCACCCGGCCGCACAGGGCATAGGGCCGTCCCAGCAGGCGCCGCGCCTGTTGCAGCTCGCCAGCGGCAAGCAGGGTGCGAATGCGGCTGCTGCTGACCCGCTCCCCGTCCACGCTCAGGGTGTGGGTGCCATGCACGCCAAAACCGGCCTCGCGCCCGACGCGGGCGAGCAGGTCGAAATCGCCCTCCCGCCCCCGGCCGAAGCGGAAATCATCCCCCACCACCAGTTCCCGCACCCCCAGTCCCGCGATCAGGAAGCGCTCGATGAACGCCTGCGCCGGCATGCGCGCGAGGGTTGCATCGAAACGCAGGCACAGCGCCCGATCAACGCCCGCCGCCGCCAGTTCGGCCAGCTTCTCCGGCAGCCGGCTGAGGCGGGCCGGCGCCCCCTCGGCGGCGAAATATTCCTGCGGCGTGGGCTCGAAGGTAATGACCGTGATGGGCAGGCCCAGCGGCCGGGCCAGATGGCGCAACTGTTCCAGCACCGCGCGGTGGCCCAGGTGGACGCCATCGTAATTGCCGATGGTCGCCACGCAGCCCCGATGCGGCGGACGGAGGTTGTGGGCGCCCCGGATGAGTTCCATGTCCAGCCTGCGGCGAAAGGGGTTGATTATAAAGTCTGGGCCGGGCTTGTCACCGCCCCCTCGCTGGGCAGGCGGAAATGTCGCGGCCGCACGCCCAACAGCAGCAGCAGCGCGGGATAGGCCAGGGCCACCGCAACCAGCACCATGCCCAATGCCAGCAGGCGCTCACGGCCGGCGATCGCCACCCAATACGGCGCCGCCGGCACCCACCACCACAGCCCCAGCCCGATCAGGCCATTGGTAATCCCCATGCGCGCCAGAAAGCGCGCCCAGCCGGAACTGGGGAGGTAAGCCCCCGACCGGCGCAAGCCGCGGTAGAGCAACAGGGCGTTGAGATAGGCCGCCACGCTGGTGGACAGGGCCAGGAAGGCATGCGGCGCGGCCAGGCTGCGCTGCACCGCCGGCACCAGCAGGATCAGGTTCAGCCCGGTGTTGACGCCCATGGCGATCAAACCAATGCGCACCGGGGCGCGCGTGTCCTGGCGGGCGTAATAGCCCGGCACCAGCACCTTGACCAGGATGAAGCCGGTCAGCCCCAGCCCATAGGTCGCCAGGGCCGCCGCCGACATCGCCACATCCCGGTCCGTGAACGCGCCGCCATGGAACAGCGTGGCCAGCAAGGGATGGGCGATCACCCCCATCATCACCGCCGCCGGCAGACTGATCAGCAGCGCGCCGCGCAAGGCCCAGTCCAGCGTGGCGGAAAAGCGCTCCGGATCCGCCTCGGCGTGGCGCGCCGACAGATGGGGCAGGATCACCGTGGACAGGGCAATGCCGAACACCCCCAGCGGAAACTCCATCAGCCGGTCGGCGTAATACAGCCAGCTCACGCTGCCCACGGCGAGAAACGAGGCAATCAGCGTATCCACCAACAGATTGACCTGGGCCACCGAGGAGCCGAACAAAGTCGGCACCATCAGCGTCATCACCCGGCGCACGGGCGGGTAATGCCAGCCCCAGCGCGGCCGCGGCAGCAAGCCCTGGCGCGCCAGGAACGGCAGTTGAAAGGCCAGTTGCACCACCCCGGCAATGAACACCCCCCAGGCCAGGGCATACACCGGCTGCGCCATGTGCGGCGCCACCCACAGCGTCGCCGCGATCAGGCACAGGTTGAGCAGCACCGGCGTGAAGGCCGGCACCCCGAATTGCCCGTAGGTGTTGAGCAATCCCGAGGCAAAGGCCGTCAGGGAGATGAACAGGAGATAGGGGAAGGTGATGCGCAGCAGGCCAATGGCCAGTTCGCGCTGCCCCTGGTTGCCATCGAAGCCGGGCGCAAAGAGAAAAATCAACACCGGCGCAAACACCACCCCCAGCACGGTGATCACGAGCAGCACGCCGCCCAGGGTGCCGGCCACCCGATCCGCGAACGCCCGCACCTCGGCCAGATCGTCACGCGCACGGCGCTCCGCCAGCACCGGGATGAAGGCCTGGGAAAACGAGCCTTCGGCGAACAACCGGCGCAGGAAGTTGGGGATCTTGAAGGCGACGAAAAAGGCGTCCATGGCAGGCCCGGCCCCGAAGGCGCGCGCCATCAGCAAATCGCGCAGGAAGCCGAAGCCGCGGGAGAGCAGCGTCATCGCGCTGACCACGGCGGTGGATCGCATCAAACTGTGGGCCATGTTGAACTCTGTGGCTGTGCAGGGGAGAACCGGCCACGCCGGCTACCAGGCGGCCATGGTATCGGGCGCACCCCGCCGCCGCCATGGGGACAGCGGCATGCCGGTCACCGGCAATTGACAGGCGCTGCCCCGATAGCGAATAATCGCCCGCTTCAAACCTGCGGGACCTCCCGTTTTTCCATTCATTTCCGGCGGACAGACAGCCCATGGCGAACACCAAACAGGCCGAGAAGCGGGCGCGACAGGCGGAAGACGCCCGTCAGCGCAACATCAGCCACAAGACGCGCGTGCGCACGGCCATCAAGAAAGTGATCAAGGCGACTGATGCAGGCGACCTAGGCGCCGCCCAGGCCCAGTTCAC
>WOZT01000069.1 GCA_011620145.1 Gammaproteobacteria bacterium
TGCTGATGGCGCTGGTGCCGCCAACGCTCATCGCCCTCATCCTGGGCTTCTACGTCATCAACCTGCGCATCCAGGAACTGGCCCAGATCCACCAGGACAAGGGAGAGGCTTTGACGCGCCAGATGATCCCCGTGGCCCGCAATGCCCTGGTCAGCGGGGATCGCGCCCTGTTGGCCGACCAGATCACGGTGATGCTGGAAACGCCCAGCGTGGTGGACGTGGTGATCACCGACCGCCGCGGGGACGTGGTGCTGCGCCGCAGCCGCCCGCCGCAGGAGGACACCGCCGCTGACGCCTCGCGCTTCAATCGCTGGCTGCGCAGTCGGGAGCGCGACGAGACCCTGTTCACCCGCCCCATCACCACCACGGCAAGCGAGGGCGAACTACTCGGCGAGGTGACCATCCGCCTGTCCCGCACCCTGACCCGCATGCGCCAGATGGAGGTGTTGTTCAATGGCACGCTGATCATCGGCGTGGGGCTGCTGATCAGCTATTTCCTCGCCCTCAGCACCAGTCGCGACATCGTGGTGCCGGTGCTGCGCCTGACCCGGGCGGTGCGCAGCTTCCGCCGCGGCCAGCTCACCCGTCGCGTGCCCGAGGTGTCCGGCGGCGAGCTGGGCACCCTGGAGCGAGGCATCAATGCCATGGCCGATGCCCTGCTGGCGACTCGTCAGGATTTGCAGGGCCAGATCTACCAGTCCAATGCCGAGCTTCGCACCACGCTGGAAGAGCTGGAGATCAAGAACGTCGAGCTGGACCTGGCGCGGCAGCGGGCCGAGGAAGCCAACCGCGTCAAGTCCCGCTTCCTGGCCAACATGAGCCACGAGATCCGCACCCCGGTCAACGGCATCCTGGGCTTCGCCCGCCTGCTGGCCAACAGCCCGCTGCCCGCCGAACCCCAGGAATACACCCAGATCATTCGCCAATCGGCGGAAAACCTGCTGGGCATCATCGAGGACATCCTGGATTTCTCCCGCATCGAGGCCGGCAAGCTCAGTCTGTACCAGGTGGATTTCGACCTCGCCCGGCTGCTCGAAGAGGTCACGGGCATGCTCGCCCCGCTGGCCTTCGAAAAACGGCTGGAACTGGTCCCCCTGTTGTATCGGGATGTCCCCACCCTGGTGCATGGCGATGCCCAGCGCGTGCGCCAGGTACTGACCAACCTGCTGGGCAATGCCGTGAAGTTCACCTTGCATGGCCAGATCACCGTGCGGGCCACCCTGGCGGATGAAACCGACCAGGGTCCCGTGATCCGTTTCACGGTCACCGACACCGGCATCGGCATCGATGCCCGGCAACAACAGCAGATTTTCCAGCCCTTCACGCAGGTCGATGCCCGCGCCACCCGCCAGTTCGGGGGCACTGGTCTCGGCCTGTTCATTTCCGAGCGCCTGGTCCGGGCCATGGGTGGGGAAATTGGCGTGGACAGCACACCCGGCAAAGGCTCGGCCTTCTGGTTCACGGTCCCGCTCGAACGGTCGCACGCCGCGATCGCCGAGGATGCGCCACTGCGTCCCCTGGGCGGCCAGCGGGTGTTGGTCTGGGATGCCTTTCCGCTGAGTCGGCTGGCCTTGCGTCATCGCCTGGAAAGCTGGGGCTTGGCGGTGGAGGAAGCGGAAACCCCCCAACAACTGCTGCAACGGGCTCACCGCCAGCCGGCCCTGATCGTCGCCGGCCTGTCCGCGCAGGACCTGCGCTTGTCGGAAGTCACGGCCCAGTTCCAGGCCCTGCGCGCGGGCGGCTGCCAGGTGGTGGCGCTGATCAATGCCCTGGATCCCGCCGTACATGCCCAGATCCGCGCCGCCGGCGCCGTGGCCTGCCTGCCCAAGCTGCTGCACCGGCAGGAACTCTATGCCCGCCTGTGCCAGTTGCTGATGCCGGATGGACCGCGCGCCCTGGTGTCGGTGGTGACGCATCAACAGCAAGGTATCCTGGCAGGTTGCCGCCTGCTCGTGGCCGACGACAATCGCATCAATCTGCGCCTGCTGGCCACCCTGCTGCGCCGCCAGGGGGCGGAGGTGGACGAGGCGAGCGAGGGGCAGGGCGCGCTGGAGTGCTTTGCCCGCCAGCGTTATGACGCCGTGCTGCTGGATGTGCACATGCCGGTCATGAGCGGCCTGGATGCCGTGCGGGCCATGCGGCGACTGGAAGTGGCCGGCCAACGCACCCCGATCCTGGCGGTGACAGCCAACGCGGTGCCGGAGGAATGGGTGAAATTCCGTGAAGCCGGCATGGACGACTGCCTGGTCAAGCCGGTGGATGAGGTTGATCTACTGACTCTGTTGGGCCGTCATGGGGTCGGCAGCGTGTCCGCAGTCGAGCCGGGCTCGGCGACCCCCATGCCGTCCTCGCTGGCTCAGGATCCGGCCTTGATGGCGCTCCTGAGGGAAGACTTGTCCGCCCAGCGCGCTGCCCTGGCCGTGGCGTGGGGTCAGACGAACCACGCTGCCCTGCAGTCCCTGGCCCACAAAGTCCATGGTTCAGCGGCCTTTTGCCGCTTGCCAGCGCTCAAGAACGCCGCGGCCGCGCTGGAAAACCACCTGCGCGACAGCGGACCAGACGCCCAGACAGGCGCTCTGGTCCAGCAATTGTCCCTGGCGATGGCAACCGTCTTGAAGGATCTCGGTCCGGATCAACCCGCCGCGCCCCACAGCACGGCGTAAGCCACCGCATAATCCCGCTCATCGCTCACGCTCAACAACATCCGCACGCCACCCTGCGCCGCCATGACCCGGGCAGCGGCGTCATGCAACTGCGCGCCAGGGCCGCCCCTGGCATCGTGCACCACCTCGATCTGGGACGGCCCCACCCCCTCCCGAAAGCCGGTCCCCAGCGCCTTGGCGACGGCTTCCTTGGCGGCGAAACGGCGCGCCAACAGGCGGGCGGGGTCGGCTGCGTCCGCGTAACCGGGCCATTCTCCGGCATGCAATATGCGGCGCGCGAAACGGTCTCCCCGCCGCGCCAGCACAGCCCGCAGGCGCGCCACCGCGACGATGTCGGTGCCGATGCCGAGAATCACGCCCGGCGCGCCTCCACCATCAGCCGCTTCATCTCGCGCACTGCCTCATGCATGCCGCTCAGCACCGCCCGCGCCACGATGGCATGGCCGATATTCAGTTCCACGATCGGCGCAATCGCCGCCACCGGTGCCACATTGGCATAGTTCAGGCCATGGCCGGCATGCACCGCCAGTCCTGCCCCGGCCGCCTGCGCGGCAGCTGCCACCAGCCGCGCCAGTTCGCGCGCCCGCTCGGCGGGAGCGATCGCATCGGCGTAAGCCCCGGTGTGCAGCTCCACCGCGGCGGCGCCGGTGCGCAGGCTGGCCGCGACCTGCACGGGATCCGGATCGATGAACAGCGCGACCGCGATGCCCGCCGCCGCCAGGCGGCAACAGGCCGCGGCGATGTCCTCCTCATGAGCTTGGACATCCAGCCCCCCCTCGGTGGTCAGTTCCGCGCGCCGCTCGGGGACCAGGCAACAGGCCTGGGGCGCGAGTTCCACAGCAAACGCCAGCATCTCGGCGGTCACCGCCATCTCCAGATTGAGCCGCGTCTGCACCAGCGCGCGCAGCAGCCGCACGTCCCGCTCCTGGATATGGCGCCGATCCTCGCGCAGATGCACGGTGATGCTGTCCGCGCCCGCCTGCTCCGCCAGCAAGGCGGCCTGTACCGGATCGGGATAGCGCGTGTGGCGCGCCTGACGCAAGGTTGCCACATGGTCGATGTTTACCCCCAGGGCGGGGAGGGAAGCCAGCGCATGCATGGAGAAACGTCAAACCTCGGGTTCACGGGGTAAATCGGCTGGGGCAGGGCGGCGCAGCGCTTGCCAGAGCGCGCGGGTGCGCAGCGGCGCCCCTCCCAGTTGATCGGCAATCAGCACGCGGAACAGCCCGTTCACCGCCGCCTGCAATTCAGGGGGAATCACCAGCGGTTCCCCGGCCAGCGCGAGCAGGGCCGTGCCGGGCACTTCCCAGGGGCCGCGACCGGGACCGACGATGGGCTGGGGTCCGCCCTGGGGGGAACAACGATACCATTGCCCGGGGCGAATGGGCGCGCCGCTGCGGTCCTCCGTCAGCATCGGCCCCAATCCCAAACTGTCCAGCAGGGCTTTCTCAAACGAGCGCAGTGCCAGCACCAGGGGACGCGCTTCGCCCAATTCCCCCAGCGCACGGGCGTAGGCCAGGAACAGCTCGGGATGGGGGTCGTGGCGCCGGCACAGGCGCAACAGCAGTTCGTTGAGGTAAAAGCCCCCCAGCAAGGCGTCCCCCTGCAAGGGGAGCGGCGGACCCGCCGCCTCCCAGTCGGCCAGGACCGGCAATTCGCCGCGCCCGCGCCAGGACACCAGCAGCGGCTGGAAGGGTTGCAAACCCCCGCCTCGCCCGCGTCCGCCGCGCCCCTGCGCCCCCTTGGCGATCACCCCGAGCCGGCCGGATTCGCGCGTGAACAACTCGGCCAGCAGGCTGGTTTCGCCATACGGCCGGCGATGCAACACATAGCCCGGCGCAAGGCTTGCCGGCGTTGCCCTCATCCCGGTCAGTCGTAGCCGAAGCGGGTGAGCAGCGCGGGCTCGTCGGCCCAGTTCTCGCGCACCTTGACCCACAGGCTCAGGAACACCGGCTCCTGCCACTGGGCACTGATCTCCAGCCGCGCGGCGCGGCCGATGCGCTTGAGTTGCTCGCCCTGTTTGCCGATCACCATGCCCTTGTGGGACTCACGCGCCACCCAGATCACCGCGCCCAGTTCCAGCCCCGTGTCGGTACGCACGAAACGCTCGATCTCCACCGTCATGCCATAGGGCAGCTCTTCATGCAGGTGCAGCAGGAGCTGCTCGCGCAACAGTTCGGCCGCAATAAAGCGCTCGCTGCGGTCGGTGGGGATATCCTCCTCGAACAGCGCGGGGCCAACCGGCAAGTGGGCCGCCAGCTCCTGTTCAAGAGAGGCCAGGTTGTCGCCCTGCTGGGCCGAAAGCGGCACGATGAACGCGAAAGGCGCCCGTTCGCGGCCCTCGGCGATGATCGCCAGCAGCCGGGTGCGCGGGTGCACCCGATCGATCTTGTTGAGCACCCAGCCCACCGGCCGCCCACTGTCGCGGGCAGCGGCAAGCACGACCTCATCCTGGGCGGTCCAGCGCGTCGCATCCGTCACCAGCACCACGATATCGGCATCCTGCATGGCGCCGCGGGCAGCCTGGTTCATGTAGCGGCCCAGGGCATTGCCGGCCGCGTGGATGCCGGGGGTGTCGATGAAGACGATCTGGGCGCCGGGGAGATTGTGGATGCCCTGGATGCGGTGGCGCGTGGTTTGCGCCTTGTGGGTCACGATGCTGATTTTCTGGCCCAGCAGGCGATTGAGCAGGGACGACTTGCCCACATTGGGGCGCCCCACCAGGGCGACCTGGCCACAACGGTGTTCGGGATCGGTACTCATTTCAAACGTCGCCCTCAAGGTCCAGCAAGGCCAGGCTTGCGGCCTGTTGCTCCGCATCACGCCGACTTGCCCCGACTCCCCGGAACGGCGCGGCCGCGCCATCCACCCGGCAGCTGACTTCGAAGCGCTGGTCGTGTTCGGGACCGGTCACCGCTTCGAGCTGGTAGATCGGCAATAACGCGCCCCGCGCCTGCAAATATTCCTGCAAGCGGGTCTTGGGGTCCTTGAGATTGCCCTCGGTGGGAAGATGGGCCAGCCGCTCGGCGAACAACCGCTGCACCACAGCCGCGCCCGCCTCGGTCCCGCCATCCAGGCACACGGCGCCCAGCACCGCCTCCAAGGCGTCGGCCAGAATGGATTTGCGCCGGTAGCCGCCGGTCTTGCGGGCGCCGGCACCCAGACGCAGGCTGTGCCCCAGATCCAGCTCGAAGGCCACCTCGGCCAGCGTATCGCCCTTCACGAGATTGGCACGCAAGCGGCTCAAGACCCCTTCCGCCAGCTCGGGACAGCGATCAAACAACTCCCGCGCAATCACAAAATTAAGCAGGGCATCCCCCAGGAATTCCAGGCGCTCGTTGTTGCGACGCCCGAAACTGCGGTGGGTCAGCGCCGACTCCAGAAGTTCGGGATTCTTGAACCGATAACCCAGTCGCTCGGACAACTGATCCTGACTCTGCCTCAAGGTCGTCTTACCTGTGTCTCATGCTGGAACTTCGTCACCAGATCGATATTGGCAAACCAGGGTATCCGCACCTCATAGGCCAC
>WOZT01000271.1 GCA_011620145.1 Gammaproteobacteria bacterium
AAAAAAGGCTTGACCGCCGGGTCAAGCCTTTTATTTTTGGCTGGGGGACTAGGATTCGAACCTAGGTTGACGGAGTCAGAGTCCGTAGTCCTGCCGCTAGACGATCCCCCAAAAGCAAAGCCGCGTTCTCCGCTTCCCCAGGGAAAGGGAAGCCCGCGATTAACGCTTGGAGTATTGCGGTGCGCGGCGGGCCTTGTGCAGGCCGACCTTCTTGCGCTCCACCTCGCGCGCATCGCGCGTCATGAAGCCGGCGCGGCGCAGGGCGGGCTTGTTCGCCTCGTCATACGCGACCAAGGCGCGACTGATGCCGAGGCGGATTGCGCCGGCCTGGCCGCTCATGCCACCGCCGCCCACCAGCACGCGGACATCAAACTTGTCCGATACCTCCATCAACTCAAGCGCCTGACGAGTCACCATGCGCGAGGTATCGCGGCCGAAATAGTCTTCAAGCGTCTTGCCGTTGACCTCGATCCGGCCCGAGCCGCGAACCAGATAAACCCGCGCGCTCGCGCTTTTGCGACGACCAATACCGCAGTAATGTTGTTCAGCCATGAATCTTAGGTTCCACTCGCTGGATGGGGCACCGGATCAAAGATCCAGAGGTTTGGGTTGCTGGGCCGTGTGGATGTGCTCGCCACCGGCGAAAATCCGCAGTTTCTTGATCATTGCGCGACCCAGGCGATTCTTCGGCATCATGCCGCGCACGGCGGTCTCCAGGGCACGCTGGGGGTGCTCGGCGAGCAGCTTCTCCAGGGTGGTGGACTTCATGTTGCCGATGTGGCCGGTGTGGTGGTGATAGGTCTTGTCTTTCAACTTGTTGCCGGTGACGCGAATCTTTTCAGCGTTGACGACCACAATGTAATCACCCGTATCCACATGAGGCGTGAATTCAGGCTTGTGCTTGCCGCGCAGGCGATCGGCGATCGCGGTGGCCAAGCGACCCAAGGTCTTGCCATCGGCATCGACCAGATACCAGTCCTGGGTGACCGTCTCAGATTTTGCAGAAAACGTTTTCATGATCCTGGGCCGCTCCGGGCAGTCTATTTCGCACTGTCAGGGTGGATGGGCAAACCGCCACAATCGCCGAACCCTGGAAAAGGGGAGGATTTTACAAGCAGGCGATGCCTTTGGCAATGCAGATGTCAGATTCGCAGCCGTTCGACCACCTGTCCCTGCACCAGATGCTGTTCGATGATGGCGTCCACGTCGCTCGTATCCCGGCAGCGATACCAGACTCCCTCGGGATAGACGACCACGGCGGGACCCTGTTCGCAGCGCTCCATGCAGCCCGCCTGGTTGATACGCACCTGGCCCGGACCGTTCAGACCCAGCTCCGATATGCGCTGTTTTGCATACGCCCGGAGCTTTTCGGAACCGCAACCACCACAACTGGGCCGCGGTGCATCGGGCGCCCGGACGTTGGTGCAGAAGAACACATGATGGCGATAAAAACCCAAGGATCTGTTCCTCAATCGGCAATCCGGCGTCATTCTACCGCGCCCCGATTCTCCCGTGGCGGGCACAGAAGCTGACCCAGATCCGGCTTGCGCAGGGATTCCGCTTGCCTCGGCTACGGCGGGCCGCTAGATTCGCCCCTATGAACAACCGAAATTACCGCTGGACCGACCGCGTCTTGATGGATTTGCAGCAGGCCTTGCGCACGCTGCATGCCGACCCGCATGAGGCCATCGGCCCCCACCCGGATGACGAGATTGCGGAGAGTCTGCTGAGTGCCGATGAGCGCCGGGAATCGGCGCGCCTGATGCGGGTCAATCATGCCGGCGAAATCAGCGCCCAGGCGCTGTACCAAGGCCAAAGCCTGTTCAGTCGGGACCCTGCCGTGCGCGATACCCTGCGCCAGGCGGCCCGCGAGGAACATGCCCATCTGATCTGGTGCCAGCGTCGGCTGGAAGAACTCGAGGACCGGCCCAGCCGTCTGGCGCCGCTGTGGTATCTGGGCTCTTTCGGGATTGGGACACTGGCGGGATTGGTCGGCGATCGCTGGAGCCTGGGCTTCGTAGTCGAAACGGAAAACCAGGTGATCGACCACATCCAGAATCATCTGGATCGGTTGCCGGCGGCGGATGCCAAGAGCCGAGCCATTCTGAATCAGATGGAGCGGGACGAAGTCCACCATGGCGATACGGCACGCCGGGCCGGGGCACGAAATCTGCCCGGCCCCGTTCGACGGCTCATGCACGCGGTTTCCCGCATCATGACCCGGGGCGCCTATTTCTTCTGACCGGCCCGCCCGCGCTTGTTCTGCAATGCGGGCTCCCCACCCCATTCGTTGACCTTGCGCATGTTGCGGCCGTAGAAAATCTCCAGCATTTCATGGCGCAACTGCTTGCGAATCGCCTGGCGCTCCTTGGGATCCAGCTCGGCCTCCGATTCCCCGAACAAATAATCATCCAGCCGGAAATCACGCAGGATCATCTTGGTGTGGAAGATATTTTCCTGATAGACGTTGACATCCATCATCTGGTAACGCGACAGGGTGTCGCGAGTCAGGTAGTTCTGGACTGAGTTGATGGAGTGATCGATGAAGTGCTTGCGGCCACTGATGTCACGGGTGAATCCGCGCACGCGGTAGTCGATGGTGACAATGTCCGACTCAAAGCTGTGCAATAAGTAATTCAAGGCCTTGAGTGGCGAGATCACCCCACAGGTCGAGACATCGATGTCTGCCCGGAACGTGCTGATGTTCTTGTGCGGATGACTTTCGGGATAGGTGTGAACCGTGATGTGGCTCTTGTCCAGATGGCCCAGCACAGTCTCCGGCAGCGGACCGGGGGATTCACTGTTGTCGGACTCCTCCGGATCGACGGGACCTTCGGAGATGAGCATGGTCACGCTCGCGCCCTGGGGATCGTAATCCTGGCGCGCGATATTGAGCACATTGGCGCCGATGATGTTCGCTACATCGGTGAGGATGGTGGTGAGACGCTCGGCGTTGTAGGCCTCGTCGATGTACTGGATGTAGCGCCCGGTTTGCTCATCGGTGCGCGCATAACAGACATCGTAGATATTGAAACTCAACGACTTGGTCAGGTTGTTGAAGCCGTGCAGCTTGATCTTGTTGGACGATAGCAGCAATGCCCGATCCTCCCGATCCGATATAAGGGACCCATTGACTCCATCCCACATGCTCTGGTCCAAGCAGGCTGCTCAAACCATGCGACCCAGCGGGAAGAAAAAACCCCGAAGCGACCGGCCTACCGAACACTTCAGGGGGCGCAGATTATACGGCAACCCGAGCCTGTTGTCTCGCCTGACAAGCTATAGAGCAGCTGTCTCCCGAATTTCGAAATCGTGGGTGATTTCAGCCGTCTTGCCCAGCATGATCGAGGCCGAGCAATATTTTTCCGCCGACAGCTCGACCGCCCGGCGCACCTGCGGCTCGCCCAGATCATGCCCGGTCACGATGAAAGAAATATGAATGCGGGTGAATACCTTGGGATCCGTCTCGGCCCGTTCGGCGCTGAGCTCGGCAACGCAATCCGTGATGCGCTGACGGCTCTTGCGCAGGATCTGCACCACATCGAAGCTGGCACAGCCCCCCATGCCCAGCAGCAGCATCTCCATGGGCCGCACGCCGAGGTTGCGCCCACCGGTCTCCGGCGGCCCGTCCATCACCACCGCATGACCGCTGCCCGACTCGCCGAGAAAGGTCACATCTTCCACCCATTTGATCCGCGCCTTCATGTCACCCTCTCCTCAAGCCCTTGTCGTACCGAATAATTCGCGCAAGCGTGCGCCCGGATCGGGAGCGCGCATGAACGCCTCGCCCACCAGAAACGCGCCGATGTCGTGTGCGCGCATGGCCGCCACATCCGCCGCGGTATGGATGCCGCTCTCGGTCACCACCAGCCGGCCAGCGGGAATCAGTTCCAGCAGGTCCCAGGTGGTTTCAAGGCGGGTCGCGAAGGTGCGCAGATTGCGGTTGTTGATCCCGATCAGCACCGAATCCGGCAACCGCAACGCGCGCTCGAGCTCCAAGGCATCATGCACCTCGACCAGTACCGCCAAGCCAAGAGCGCGCGCCAGCGCCTCCAGTTCAGCCAGTAGTTCATCCGCCAATGCGGCCACGATGAGCAACACGCAGTCGGCCCCCATCTGGCGGGATTCCCAGATCTGGTAGGGATCGATCATGAAATCCTTGCGCAGAACCGGCAGGTCACAGGCTGCCCGAGCCGCCAGGAGGAAGGCGGTGGCGCCCTGAAAAAAATCCCGATCGGTGAGTACCGACAGGCAGGCTGCTCCACCGGCGGCATAGGAGCGGGCGATGGCAGCCGGATCGAAATCCGCCCGCAGCAGCCCCTTGCTCGGGGAGGCGCGCTTGATCTCGGCAATCACCGCCGATTCCCCTCGCGCCATCCGATCCCGCAGGGCGCCGGCAAAATCCCGCAAGGGTGCCGCCTCCCGGGTGCGCTGTTGCAACGCCGGCAAGGGCAGGCGGGCGCTGCGCTCGGCCACCTCCTCCCGCTTGCGCGCCAGAATGCGCGTCAACACATCATCGGCTGGGGTCATGGTCGTCATTCAGCAAGTTCTCTTGATCGCTGCGCCAAGCGGTCCAGTCGCCGGCCGGCTTCGCCGCTGTCCACTGCCGCAGTCGCCAGCGCCATGCCTTCGGCCAAATCGGCCGCACGCCCTGCCACATGCAGCGCTGCGGCGGCATTGATCAGCACGATGTCCCGCGCCGCCCCCATCGCGCCCGCAAAGACGCCCCGCATCAAGGCCAGACTTTCACCCGGCGACTCGATCTGCAGGGACGCCAGCGATTGCCGCGGCAGCCCGAAATCCTCCGGCGTGAGCAGGCGGTTGATCACCTCTCCGTCGCGCAATTCCGCCACGCGAGTTGGCGCCTGAATGCTGATCTCATCCAGCCCATCCTCGGCGTGCACCACCATCACATGGCGGCTCCCCAGAGCGCCCAGCACCTGGGCCAGGGGCTCCACCCAGACGGCATCGAACACCCCCAGCAACTGGTTGGGCGCCCGCGCCGGGTTGGTCAGGGGACCGAGCAGATTGAACAGCGTGCGCACGCCCATCTCCCGACGCGGACCGATGGCATGACGCATGGCCCCGTGGTGTGCTGGCGCGAACAGAAAGCCGACGCCCAGCTCGTCGATGCAGCGGGCCACCGCATCAGGCGCAAGGTCCAGCCGCACGCCGGCCGCCTCGAGCACATCCGCGCTGCCGCTGCGGCTGGATACGGAGCGATTGCCATGCTTGGCCACCCGCCCTCCGGCGGCCGCCACCACAAAGGCCACGGCGGTGGACACATTGAACAAGCCGCGCCCGTCCCCTCCCGTTCCACAGGTGTCAACGAGGTAGCGCGTGTCGGCCACCGGGACCGGGGTGGCCAGCTCGCGCATGACCCGGGCCGCGGCCGCGATTTCAGTGACCGTCTCGCCCTTCATCCGCAAGCCCACCAGCAAGCCGCCAATCTGGGCGGGGGTCGCGTGGCCGGACATGATGGTGTGCATGACCGACGTCATCTCGGCATCGGCGAGATCCTCGCGGGCGATCAACCGGGCAATGGCCTGAGGCAAATCCATGTCGCCCACTTTCAGGCCGCTCGCGCCGGTCGGTCGGACTCGAGGAAGTTCCGCAGCAAGGCATGACCGTGCTCCGTCAGTATGGACTCGGGATGAAATTGCACGCCTTCCACTGCCAGATGGCGATGCCGCATGCCCATGATTTCCTCCCGCCTGCCATCGGCTTCCACAGTCCAGGCCGTCACCTCCAGGCAGTCGGGCAAACTGTCGGGGGCAACCACCAGGGAATGGTAGCGGGTGGCGGTGAACGGGCTGGGCAAGCCGCGGAACACGCCCTGACCGGTGTGATAAACGGCAGAGGTCTTGCCGTGCATGAGTCGCCGGGCATGCACGATGCGCGCGCCGAAAGCCTGGCCAATGCTCTGGTGGCCCAGGCACACGCCGAGAATGGGGATTTCACCGGCGAACCGCGTAATGGACGGCACCGAAATCCCCGCTTCATTGGGGGTACACGGGCCGGGGGAAATCACGATGTGGCTCGGAGCGAGCGCTTCGATCTGATCCAGCGTGATCTGGTCGTTGCGATGCACCGCCACCTCGCAACCCAACTCGCCCAGATACTGCACCAGGTTGTAGGTGAAGGAGTCGTAGTTGTCGATCAT
>WOZT01000287.1 GCA_011620145.1 Gammaproteobacteria bacterium
ATCCAGGAATGGTGGGGACTGCAGGAGCAGATCAAGGGGCTATGCGATCGCCTGGCCCAGTCTGGCTACCATGCCCTGGCGCCCGATCTCTTCCACGGCATCGTCGTGCCCTACCACGACGCCGGCCGCGCCGCGCAGGAAATGAATTCGCTTGATTTTCTCGCAGCCACCGACCAGGACGTGCGTGGTGCGGCGCGGTATTTCTCAACTCAGGGCAAAAAGGTCGGCCTCACCGGCTTTTGCATGGGCGGGGCCATTACCCTGCTGGGGGCGGTGCGCATCCCGGAATTGGCCGCAGCGGTGATTTTCTATGGCTTGCCGCCGGCCAGCGTGGCCAATCCGGCCGATGTCCGCGTGCCGATCCAGGGCCACTTCGCCAATCAGGATGACTGGTGCACGCCCGCCACAGTGGACGCTTTCGAAGCCGCGCTCACGGCGGCGCACAAGGCGGCTGAGATCTATCGTTACGACGCCGACCACGCCTTCGTAAATGACCAGCGCAGCGAAGTCTATGACGCGGCGGCAGCCCATCTGGCCTGGCAGCGCAGCCTGGACTTCTGGAAACGCCACCTCGGCTGAAGCCGTATCGCCGGGCGTGTTCCCGTGCGGACACATCCGGCCAGCCCACTCATTGGGGTCTCACATGGTGCACATGGCCCCGCGCGGACAGCCGTCCAATAATCCGTAGAGAAACCGCGCCTGCCGGGCCACGAGCGTGGCGGCGATGGGATGGCCCGCTGTCTCCAGGTTCTGCGCCAGGATGTCGAGTTTGACCACCACGGGCGGCGGATCATAGATCAGCTTGCCCACGTCCGCCTGCCCGGACACCATGCGCAATTCGGCGTCTGCCATCGGCCTCAGAGCCGCCTGCGCCGGCAGTATCATCAGCGCACCCACCGCCACCAGCAATTTCAATCGCATTCCCATCCGAAGCTCCTCCATGTCCAGCCACCTCACACAGATTGCCGTCCCGGCATGACAAATCAATGACCGCGATGTGCCGGACAGCTACTGCATGACGGTGACCGTGATCTGGTCCGGATCGATCAGGGTGATGGGCACCGATGGGATTTTCCAGATCTCCCGCTGATATTCCCGGATGGAGCGGTCGGAGGAAAAGAAACCGGCGTGGGCGGTGTTGAGGATCGCCATGCGATTCCAGGCGTCCCGATCCCGATAGGCGGCATCGACCCGGTCCTGGCAAGACAGGTAGGCCGCGAAATCCGCCAGCACGAAGAACGGATCGTGGTGGAGCAGATCGTCGATCAGCGGCTGGAACAAGCGCTTGTCGCCGCGCGAGAAATAGCCGGAGGCGATCAGGTCGATGACTGCCTTCAGCTCCTCGTTGCCATGGTAAAAGTCCATGGGCCGATAGCCGGCCTGACGCAGCCCCGTGATCTGGTCCTCGGTATGGCCAAACAGGAAGAAATTCTCCTCGCCGACCCGTTCGCGAATCTCCACGTTGGCGCCATCCAGCGTGCCGATGGTGAGGGCGCCGTTGAGGGTGAACTTCATGTTGCCGGTGCCGGAGGCTTCCTTGCCGGCGGTGGAGATCTGTTCCGACAGGTCCGCCGCCGGATAGATGCGCTGGCCATTGCTGACGTGGAAATTGGGCACGAAGAAGATTTTCAGTCGCCCGGCCACATCGGGATCGTTGTTCACGATGCTGCCCACGCTGTTGATCAGTTTGATGATCAGCTTGGCCATGTGATAACCCGGCGCCGCCTTGCCGCCAAACAGGTAGGTGCGGGGCACGAAATCGCGGCCGGGATTGTTCTTCAACCGCAAATAGGTGGCAACGATGTGCAGGGCATTCAGGTGTTGGCGCTTGTATTCGTGAATGCGCTTGACCTGGACATCGAACAGGGTCTCGGGATTGATCTGTTCCCCGAAGCGATGCGCGACAAACCGAGCCAGATCCGCCTTGTTGGCCTGTTTGACCGCTTGCCAGCGCTGCCGGAAGGCGCTGTCCTCGGCAAGGGGCGCCAGTTCGGAAAGATGCGTCAGGTCAGTGGTCCAGGTCGGGCCGATGGCCTCCGTGATCAACCGTGTCAGCCGGGGATTGGAGAGGAACATCCAGCGCCGCGGGGTGACGCCGTTGGTCTTGTTGGAAAATTTATCCGGCCAGAGTTCGTAGAAATCCTTGAGCACGGTTTGTTTGAGCAGCTCACTGTGCAGCGCCGCCACGCCATTGATGGCATGACTGCCCACGCAGGCCAGATGCGCCATCCGCACCGCGCGGTGACCGGACTCGTTGATGAGGGACAAGCGGCCGACTCGTTCGGGATCCCCCAGATAGCGCACGCGCACCTGCTCCAGGAAGCGGTCGTTGATCTCGTAGATGATTTCCAGGTGGCGCGGCAACAGACGACTGAACAGGGCCAGCGGCCATTGCTCCAGGGCTTCAGGCAGCAAGGTGTGGTTGGTATAGGCCAAGGTCTTTTGCGTGATCTCCCATGCCGTATCCCAGGGCACATGGCGCTCGTCCACCAGCAGCCGCATCAATTCACAGACCGCCAGCGCCGGATGGGTGTCGTTCATCTGAGCGGCGAATTTTTCGTGAAATCGTTCGACCGGGATGTTTTGCCGATCCAGGATGCGAAACATGTCCTGGAGCGACGCCGAAACCAGGAAAAACTGTTGTTCGAGCCGCAGGGCCTTGCCCTCGATCGCCTCGTCATTCGGATAGAGCACCTTGGTGATGTTTTCCGAGCTGATCTTGTGATCCACCGCCCCGTAATAATCACCCCGATTGAAAACGCCGAAATCGAAGGACTCGGGCGCTTCCGCCCGCCACAACCGCAAGGTGTTGGCGGTGTTGTTGCAATAGCCCAGGATCGGCGTGTCGTAGGGTACGGCCTTGACCACGCGTTGCGGGACCCAGCGCACGCGTGCGTGGTTGTGCTCATCCAGATAGTGTTCCGTACGGCCGCCCAGCATGACTTCTACCGCCCATTCGGCGCGCTGGATTTCCCATGGATTGCCGAAACGCAGCCATTTGTCGGTTTTCTCGACCTGCCAGCCGTCGATGATGTCCTGGTCGAAAATCCCGAATTCGTAGCGGATGCCATAACCCAGCGAGGGGATTTCCAGGGTCGCCATGGAATCGAGAAAACAGGCGGCAAGCCGCCCCAGCCCACCGTTGCCCAGGCCCGGCTCTTCTTCCTGACGCAGCAGCTCCAGGAAATCCAGGCCCAGTTCCTCGACCGCCTCGCGCGCCTCATCGTAAATCCCCAGGTTGATGAGGTTGTTGCCGAGGTGGGTGCCCAGCAGGAATTCGGCGGACAGGTAACAGACCGTGCGGGCGCCCTGTTCGGTATAGGCCGCAGCGGTGCTGATCCAGCGGTGCAACAGGCGATCGCGGATGGTGTAGGCCAGCGCGAGGTAGTAGTCGTTCATCGTCGCCAGGGCGGGGAATTTCCCCTGGCTGAAGAACAGGTGATCCAAAAACGCGCGCTTGATGACGTCTTTGTCCAATCCGGTGCGTTCGTCTTCGGGAAAGACATTCAGTTGCGGTCTGCTCATCCCATCCATGCTGACTCCTGGAAGGTCTTAAGTGAGATCTCTTGAGGTTACAGCGAGATATCCTGCAATTCTGGTGCCGCCGCACCGGCGCAGTGCGGCGTCCATGGGGAAGCAGATTCAAGCCTCGAGTCAGCAAGGCGTAAAAGGGGCGCAGCGACCATGCGCTGCGCCCCGGATCGGATCAATTCAACACGTCGCCCGCAGTGCTCAGCTGCACCCGCTCGAACAGGTTGCGCGCCACCACCATCTGCTGGATCTGGTGAGTGCCTTCGAAGATGTCGAACACCTTCACGTCACGGAACAGCTTTTCCGACAGCGAGCCCTTGAGCGTGCCGTGGGCGCCCATGAGCTGGACGGCGTAGGAGGTCACTTCCATGCCCACCTGCGGCCCGTAGAGCTTGGCCATGGAGGCTTCCTTGGTGTTGCGGATGCCGTTGTCGGCCATCCACGCGGCCTTCCAGCACAGCAAACGCGCCGCGTCGATCTTGCGTTGCAGATCGGCGAGCCGATCCTTGATCGCCTGGTAACGCGGGATCGGCCGGGACAACAGGTAGTTATCGCGGGCGAACTGCACCGCTTCTTCGTAGGCGGCGCGGGCGATGCCCACCGCCATGATGCCGACCAGCGGCCGGCTGGTGTCGAAGAACTCCATCGCGGTCTTGAAGCCCGCCTTGGCGCCCTGGTCGTAAGCGGCCTCCCCGCCCAGCAGGTTGTCCACCGGCACGCGACATTCCTCGAACACGAGCTCGGCGGTCTCGGTGGCGCGGAAGCCCAGCTTTTCCTCCAACTTGCCGACCTTGAAGCCCGGCGTGCCTTTCTCGACGATGAACACCCGGTGACCGGCATGGCCCAGCGCCGGATCGAGGGTGGCGAAGACCAAGGTCCATTCCGCGCGGGCGCCATTGGAGATGTAGCACTTGGTGCCATTCAGCACATAGTCATTGCCCTCCTTGCGGCAGCGGGTGCGGATCGCCGCGGCGTCCGAACCCGTCCCCGGTTCGGTCAGCCCGTAGGCCGCCCAATGCGGATTGGGGCCCTTGAGTTGGGCGAAATATTTTTCCTTCTGCTCGGGCGTGCCGCGCGCCGACAGCGCCGGGCCACCGGTGCCGGGGCCGGGCATCACCAGCGCCATGGACGGATCGCCCCAGCCCAGCTCCTCGCCGGCCACCACCGCCAGCAGGGACATGCCTTTCATGCCACCGGCCATGGGATCGGCGGCCGCGCCTTCCTTCTTGGCGCCACCGCCGCCCATGGAAAATCCCTGTGCCAGCGGCATCAGATCCTTGTAGAGGCTGTCGGGATAGCCCGCGTCCTGGTCGGCCTGCAGGCACAAGGGACGCACCTTCTTTTCCATGATGGCGTGGAGCATGTCGCGCGCCATTTTCATCTGTGGGGTCACGGTAAAGTCGATCATGCCTGGGCCACCTTCTTGCTGCTGTCCTTGCCTGCCTTGGCCGGGCTCATGGATTGGGGTCCATAGAGCGCCTCGCCCAACACCGCCACATGATCCTCCGGCGTGCCCAGGGCATTGCCCAGGGTGCGCACATCGCGCATGTAGCGTTCCACGGGCATGTCCTTCATGAAGCCCGCGCCGCCGAACACCTGCACGGCATCCACGGTCACCTTCACCGCCGCCTCGCAGGCGCAGATCGCGGCATTGCAGCTCGCCACCGTGGCATCCGCCCCGCTGTCCAGCTGCCAGGCCGCCTTGAGCACCAGATTGCGCGCCGATTCCAGGGCCACTTCCATGTCAGCGATGAAAAACGCCAGCCCCTGGTGGGCACAGATGGGTTTGCCGAAGGCCTTGCGGTCCTGCGCATAATCCACGGCAAAACCCATGGCGCCCCGCGCTGCGCCCACCATGCGCGCCGCATTCACCACCCGGCCGATGTCGAACAGCCGGGTCAAGGCTGCCGCCGTGTCGGCAGCGCCGTCCAATCGTTCGCCCGCAACGCCCTCCAGTTGCACGCGGCAGGGCCGGCCCGCCCGCAGGCCCATGCGGTCTTCCAGACTGATCTGCACACCCGGCGCCTTGGTTTCCACCACGAACGCCTCGATGCCCGCCAGGCCTTCGCCGTCCGCAGCCCGAGCCAGCACGACCAAGCGATCCGCCCGATCGGCATTGAAGACGCAGAGCTTCTCGCCGTTCAGCACGAAGGCGCTGCCCTCGCGCCGGGCGGTGGTGGCCATCCAGCCCAGATGGGCAGCGGGATCGGCCTCGGTGCTGGCAAACGCCCACACCCGATCGGTGTCATCCAGCCAGCGCGCGATCTGCTCCGGCGAACCCAGCGCCACAACGGCCTGCGCCGCAAAGCCCAGATCGTCCAGGCCCACGGCCTGGGCGGCATCGCTCCGGGAGAGCACTTCCTCGGCCAGGATCTTGGCGGACAAGCCGAAGCCCATGCCGCCCGCCGATTCGGGCAAGCCCAGCAGGTGGGCGCCCATGTCCCGATACGCGGCGCGCACGGCGGGATCGACGGACTGCCGGCGATCGGCCGCCCGGGCGTCGGGAATCACCTGGTTTTGGGCAAAACGGCCCAGGGTATCGAGCAAGCTTTGCTCGTCTTCACTGCATGCGAAGGAGATCATGAAACAGCACCCCTCCATGGGTT
>WOZT01000064.1 GCA_011620145.1 Gammaproteobacteria bacterium
GGTCAAACAGGCGCTTGGTGCCAAGTTGCAGGGTCAGTTCGTTGAATTTGATCATCAGATGACTTTGGGAAGTGAAAGCGATCGGGGATGGCGCTTGCGGCTCACCCCTACAGGACGGCACCGCGATGGCCGCGCATCGTAACCGATCCGGCATGTCAGGTCGCCGCCGGTGCGCTTTGAATCCGGGCGCTGATACGGGTTCGGCGGGCCAGGCGGGGATCGCTGCACCACCCATTGCAATCATGCCGTGGTTCAGGACACGCAGCGGAAAATGAGGTCGACCAAGGGCGCCGCCTGGTTTTCCAGGTCATAGGCGGTTGGTTCGCGCAGGTAATCGAAATACAGGCCCAGCATGGCGGTATGGATGGTAACGGCGGCGAGACGCGGACACACATTGGGAAGTGTTCCCAATGCGCGTTCCCGCCGAAACAGCGCCTCCATGCTGGCGAGACCGCGATGCTGGATGGCGATCAGCCGTTCGTTGCTGTCGCGCAATTCATCGATGAACTCACAGCGGTGAAACAGAATACTGTAGACCCGCTGCCGACGCGGGTTGCGGGCCAGGCTCAGCAAGGACTGGACACAATAATCCCGCAGCGCGTCGACCGCGGCGCCATCTTCCAGCGCCAGCACCTGGTTGAAGAGGTCTTCCATCGGCAGATGGACCCGGCAGTACATGGCGTCGAACACATCGGCCTTGTTGCGGAAATGCCAGTACACGGCGCCCCGTGTCACGCCCGCCGCCTGGGCGATTTCTGCCAGCGAGGCGCGGGCCACGCCACGATCCAGAAATACCGCCTCGGCGGCATCCAGAATCTGCTCGCGGGTCTGTTCCGCTTCGGCCTTGGTGCGGCGCGCCATTCACCAAATCTCCATTAAAACCAATAAACAATTCGCGTATTATAGGTTATGTTGACAACCATACGCGAATGTATGTAACTTTTCGGTGTCGGCCGTGCAGTAAGCACTCTGCATCGCGCAGGTCGGCATCTCGATCGCCCCGTTCCCAAGATTTCTCGACCATTTCCTCGTCACCGGAGAAAAATCAATATGATGCGCGCCAATCCCTTCGTTTCCGCGCGGACCTTGCCGGGCGTTTTGCTGCTGGGTATCTTGTTATCGGCACTGGTGGGCTGTGGCAAAGAGGGGAACGGGGGCAGTCCTCAAGGCGCCGCGCCGCCACCGGCTGAGGTGGGTGTGATCACGCTGCAGCCGCGTGATGTGCCCGTCGAAAACGAGTATGCCGGCCGCACGGCGGGATTCCGGGAAGTGGAAGTGCGGGCGCGGATTACGGGGATTGTGCAAAAGCGCACTTATGTCGAAGGCCAGCGTGTCAAGGCCGGCGACATTCTGTTCCGCATCGATCCAGCGCCCTTTCAAGTCGCTCTGGCCCGCTCCCAGGCCCGGTTGCAGGATGCCCAGGCTCAGTTGCGCCAGGCAGATCGCGATTGGGCGCGGGTTTCAGCGCTGTTTGCCGAAAATGCCATCAGCGCGCGCGAGCGCGATACCTCGCAGTCCACTCTGGATCTGGCTCGTGCCAATCTGGCGGCGGCGACGACCGACGTTGAGGCGGCGCGCATTGATCTCGGCTACACCCAGGTCGAGGCCCCGGTCAACGGCATCACCAGCCTCGAAGTGCGTTCCGAAGGCAGTCTGGTCGGCCCTGGCGCCACCGACAGCCTGCTCACTCGTATCACCCAGCTTGATCCCCTGTACGTGAACTTCTCCTATGCCGATACCGACGCCTTGCGTCAGCGCCAACTGCTGGCGAGCGGGGGGCTCACCATGGTGGGTGGCCAACGCCTGAGCGCCGAACTGCGCTTCGGCGATGGCACGGTATACGGCCAACAGGGCTATATCAGCTTTACCGACAGCACCATTGATCCCACCACCGGCACGGTGCGTGCCCGCGCCGTGTTCCCCAATCCGGACGCCAGTATTCTGCCGGGCCAGTTCGTGCGCATCGTGCCCAAGGGCCTGGTGCGCCAGGC
This sequence comes from Gammaproteobacteria bacterium, assembly GCA_011620145.1. GTDB lineage: Bacteria > Pseudomonadota > Gammaproteobacteria > UBA5335 > UBA5335 > Macondimonas. The sequence continues at coordinate 1,992 of WOZT01000064.1, forward strand.
GGCGATGGTGGTGCCCCAGGCGGCGGTGATGCAGGGGCCGCAAGGGACTTTCGTTTATCTGGTGGGGGATGACAGCAAGGCCAAGGTCCAGCCGGTCCGCCCAGGTAATACCATTGGTTCCGAATGGCTGATCGAGGAGGGGCTGAAGCCGGGTGATCAGGTGATCGTGGACGGCGTGATCAAGGTGCGTCCTGGCGCGCCGGTCAAGCCAGCTGCACCTCAGGCCAAGCCTGAGAAAGCCGCTGATCCCGCTGCTCCACCTGCGGCTGGCGCAGGCAGGAAGGCCGCTGAAGCGAGCCCGCGAGGGACCCAGGCATGATTTCCGCTTTCTTTATCCGTCGCCCCGTCTTTGCCTCGGTCCTGTCCATCGTGATCGTGCTGGCCGGACTGGTCTCCATGCGCGCGCTGCCCATCGCCCAGTACCCGGACATCGTGCCGCCGGAAGTGGTGGTGATCACCAATTACCCAGGCGCCAGCGCGGAGGTGATTGCCGAGACCGTCGCCGCACCGATCGAGCAGGAGATCAACGGCGTCGAGAACATGATCTACCTGCGTTCGGTGGCTTCCGCCAGCGGCCAGTTGCGCATCACGGTCAGCTTCGCCATCGGCACCGATCCCGACAAGGCCACCATCAACGTCAACAACCGCGTGGCAGCGGCCGAGGCGCGCCTGCCGGCGGAAGTGCGCCAGCAAGGGGTGCGGGTACAGAAACGCTCCAGCAGCATTCTGGCGCTGATCGCGATGAATTCCCCCACAGGCCAATACGACGCGGTCTACATCAGTAACTATGCGCTGCTCAACGTCATTGACGAAATCAAGCGCATTCCCGGGGTGGGCGATGCCTCCTTGTTTGGTCAGAAAGATTATTCCATGCGCATCTGGTTGCGTCCGGACAAACTGGCACAGTTCAACCTGACTGCCAGTGATGTGGCCAAGTCAATTCAGGAGCAGAACTCGCAATTTGCCGCGGGCCAGTTCGGCCAGGAACCGATTTCCGGCGAGAATGCCTACACCTACACGGTCAACACCCAGGGGCGGTTGGCCGATCCGGACGCCTTCGGCCGCATCATCCTGCGTTCGGATCCTTCCGGTGCCACGTTGCGGCTGGGTGATGTGGCGCGAGTCGAACTGGGGGCGCAGGATTACAATTTCGACGCCAGCTACAAAGGCAAACCGGCAGTTCCCATCGGCCTCTACCTGCAGCCCGGTGCCAACGCCCTGGAGACGGTCGACGCCATCCGCGCCAAGATGGCCGAGATTTCCCAGCGTTTCCCCGATGGCCTGGCCTACGACATCCCCTTTGACACCACCAAGTTCGTCCGCGTGTCCATCGAAGAGGTGATCCATACCTTCATCGAGGCCATCGCGCTGGTGGTGCTGGTGGTGTTTGTGTTCCTGCAAAGCCCCCGCGCCACGCTGATTCCCCTGCTGGCCGTACCGGTGTCCATCATCGGCACCTTCGCCGGCATGCTGTTGTTGGGGTTTTCCATCAACCTGCTCACCTTGTTCGGTTTGGTGCTGGCCATCGGCATCGTGGTTGACGATGCCATCGTCGTGATCGAGAACGTCGAACGCATCATGAGCCAGGAGGGCTTGTCGCCCCGGGATGCCTCGTTCAAGGCAATGGAGGAGGTGACCGGTCCGGTCATCGCTATCGTGCTGGTGCTGTCGGCGGTGTTCATTCCGGTTGCCTTTCTGGGCGGCCTGAGCGGGGTGATGTACCAGCAGTTCGCCATCACCATCGTGGTGTCGGTAATCATCTCCGGAATCGTGGCGTTGACCCTGACGCCCGCCCTGTGCGCCCTGCTGCTCAAGCCGACGCACAAGGAGCCAGCCCTGCCGTTTCGGGTCTTCAACCGGCTGTTCGAGCGTGTCACCAACGGCTATGTCGGCGCGTCCGGTTTCCTGATGAGGCGGGGCTTGCTGGGGATGGTACTGTTCGCTGGCTTGATGGGACTGACGGTGCTGCTGTTCAATCGCGTGCCCGGCGGCTTGGTGCCCGCCGAGGATCAGGGTTATGTGTTGATGGCTTACCAGACGCCGCCGGCCGCCTCGCTCGATCGCACCAAGACGCTCACCGACGAGGCCACGCGGCGCATGCTCGCCCAGAACACGGTGGACTCGGTGGTGACCTTCGCCGGCTTCGATATTCTGGCCCAAGCCCAGAAGACGAATGCGGGCGTGTCCTTCGTCATGTTGAAAGACTGGGGGCAGCGCACGGCGGCGCAGGATGACGCGCGCGTGCTGGTGGGGCCGCTCGCCGGCGTGGCTCGGGATCTGCGCGACGGGATCATGTTTGGCTTCAACCCGCCGCCGATCACCGGGATCAGTACCACGGGGGGATTTGAAGCCTACCTGCAGGACCGCGCCGGCGCGGGCAGTGCGGCCTTGATGGAGACCACCAACCGGCTGCTTGACGCGGCGCGCAAGCGCCCCGAACTCGCCGGACTGCGCACGACCTTCTCCACCGCCACGCCGCAGTATTACGCCGAACTGGATCGGGATAAGGCGCGCGCCCTGAATGTTCCCATCAATGACGTATTCACCATCATGCAGAGCACCTTCGGCAGTCTGTATGTGAACGACTTCACTCTGTTCGGGCGCAGCTACCGCGTCAATCTCCAGTCGGAAGCCGACTTCCGGCGCTCGCCAGAGGATCTCCGCCACGTGTTCGTGCGTTCTACCGAAGGCCAGTTGGTACCGCTTGATGCCTTGGTCAAGGTCCGACGTACCATCGGTCCGGATCTGGTGGAGCGGTTCAACGTTTTTCCTGCGGCCAAGATCCTGGGTCAGCCCGCACCGGGCTACAGCTCCGGCCAGGCCATCGCCGCACTGCAGGCGGTGAGCAAGGAAGTCCTGGATGCCAACTATTCCCTGGGCTGGATCGGCTCTGCCTACCAGGAAATCGCCTCGGCGGGGACTGGTACGCTGGCCTTCGTGTTCGGCATTGTCATGGTGTTTCTCATTCTGGCGGCACAGTATGAGCGCTGGAGCTTGCCCTTTGCGGTGGTGACCGCGGTGCCCTTCGCGGTGTTCGGAGCCATTGCCGCCACTTGGCTGCGCGGCATGGAAAACGATCTGTACTTCCAGATCGGTCTGCTCACGCTCATTGGCTTGTCGGCCAAAAATGCAATCTTGATTGTCGAGTTCGCCATGATCCATCGGCGGGATGGTGCTTCCGTCTTCGATTCCGCCCTGCAGGGCGCGCGCCAGCGTTTCCGGCCGATTGTGATGACCTCGCTGGCCTTCATGCTGGGCGTGCTGCCGCTGGCGATCAGCAGCGGCGCTGGGTCGGCCAGTCGTCACGCCATTGGTACGGGCGTCATCGGCGGCATGATCGTCGCGACTTTCCTGGCGACCATCTTCGTCCCGATGTTCTTCGTGCTGATCGGCAAGCTGACTGACCGCGACAAGCCCACAAGCGCGCCCGAAAAGGAGCAAGACGTCCATGCGTAAGCTGATGCCCTTAGTGTTGGTCGTCGGCCTTTCGGCCTGTACCTTGGGCCCGAACCACGTGCGGCCGGAGACCGATCTGCCTGCGGGTTGGGCGGTCCCGGCGGCGGGTGCGCCAGCGGCGCCGGCTGGTACGGGCGTTGACTCATCCTGGTGGCGTGCCTTCAACGATCCCAGTCTCACCGGGCTCGTCGAGGAGGCCTTGCAGCACAATGCGGATCTCTCCCTGGCTGCTGCCCGGATCGCCGAGGCGCGCGCCGTGCTCAACTTGCGCGATGCCGAGCGCTATCCGCTGTTGAGTGGCCAGGCCAACGGCGCGCGCCAGCAGGGAAGCGCTGAAACCGCGCAGCCCGGCGGCGGCGTCATCTACAATAATTTTGGCATCTCGGCGGTGCTGAATTATGAGGTGGACCTGTGGGGACGGCTGGCGCGGGCCAGCGAGGCGGCGCGCGCGCAACTGCTGGCTGGCGTGGCCAGCCGGGATGCCATCCGTCTGGCGGTGGCGGCGGACGTGGCTTCCGGCTACTTCAACCTGCGTGCCCTGGATCAGCAACTGGCCATCGCCGAACGCACGGTGCAGACCCGCGAGGGCAGTTATCGCTTCCAGGAATCGCGCTATCGCAATGGCGCCATTTCCCAGTTGGTGTTCCGTCAGGCGGAATCGGAACTGGCCGCTGCCCGCGCCGA
>WOZT01000209.1 GCA_011620145.1 Gammaproteobacteria bacterium
CCCATCAAGCGCCGACGCCGGGTTTCGAACAGGACGACGCCAGCGGCGACGGAGACATTCAGGCTCTCCGCGCCGCCCTGCAAGGGGATGGACACGCGCACATCGCAGCACTCCTGGGTCAGGCGTCGCAAACCGCTGCCCTCGCCGCCCAGCACCCACACCAGCGGTCCGGACAGATCGGCGGTGTACAGGCTTTCGGTCGCCTGGGCTTCGGCGCCGAGGATGCGAAAACCTTGGTCCGCCAACATCTTCAAAGTCCGCGCCAGGTTGGTGACCTGGAACAAGGGCACCTGTTCCGCCGCGCCCACGGCGACCTTGCGGACCGTGGGCGTGAGCCCCGCAGCCCGGTCCTGGGGCACGATCACCGCTTGCGCGCCGGCCGCCCAGACGGTGCGCAGGCACGCGCCCAAGTTGTGGGGATCCTGCACGCCATCCAGCACCAGCAACACCGGCGTCGCGCCCCAATCCGCCAACTGCGCCTGCAGATCGGCCTCGCCGAGTCGCGGCGCAGGCAGCGTCCACGCCACCAGGCCCTGATGCCGCAGACCGGGCAGGCGGCTGTCCAGCGCGCGCCGCGGCAGCACCTCCACGGCAATGTTCAGGCGGGCGGCACGCTCCAGCACGGCAGCCACCTGATCCTCGCGGCGGCTGTCCTGCACCCAGATTGCCTGAACGCGATCCGCGTCGAAGGTGAGCAGCGCGACGACCGCATGGAGGCCGAAGACGCCCTGGGTTCCCGGCGGTCCCGTGTCAGCGGGACCGCCGAAGGACTCAGCTCGCTTCCTTGGCTTTGGCCTTGCGCCGCTTGCGGGGGCGTCGGCGCTTGGTCTTGTCGGCGCCTTCGCCTTCCTTGGGTTTGGGCGCGGCTGGGTCGGGGATGCTGGCGGCTGCTGGGCGCTTGCCGCTGCCCCGTCGGGCCGGGGCTTTGGCCGCCCCGTCGCGGTTGCCTTCCGCCGGGGCGAGTTCGAAGTCGATTTTGCGTTCATCAAGATTCACGTTGATCAGGCGAACCCGGATGCGGTCTCCGAGCCGGTAGATGTGGCCGGAACGTTCGCCGCGCAGGCGATGTTGCACCGGATCGTGCTGGTAATAGTCATTGGACAGGGAGGTGACATGCACCAGCCCCTCGACATACACCTCATCGAGCAGGACGAACAGGCCAAAGCCGGTGACGGCGTTGATGCGTCCATCGAAGACCTCGCCGACCCGCTCCAGCATGAACTCGCATTTGAGCCAGTCCGCCACATCCCGGGTGGCCTCATCCGCGCGTCGCTCGGTCAACGAGCACTGCTCGGCGATGCGATCGAGCTGCGCCGGCGTCAGGGGATAGTTTTCGGCCGTTCCGCCCTGAACCACGTGCCGGATACCTCGGTGGACGATCAGGTCGGGGTAACGCCGGATGGGCGAGGTAAAGTGGGTATAGGCCGCCAGCGACAGGCCGAAATGACCGTCGTTGGAGACCGTGTATTCGGCGCGGCTGAGCGAACGCAGCAGCACCGGCTCGATCAAGTGCCGATCCTCGCGCGCTTCCAGGGCGGTCAGCACCCGGGCGTAATCCTGCGGGCTGGGCTTGTCGCCGCCACCCAGGGACAAGCCAAAGCCCGTCAGGAATGCGCGCAGATCTTCGAGCCGTTCGGAGGACGGTGGCGGATGGACCCGGTAAAGGGCCGGGATGCGGTGTTCGCTGAGGAAGCGGGCCGCCGCCACGTTGGCGGCAATCATGCACTCCTCGATCATGCGATGGGCATCGTGACGCAGAAACGGCTTGATGGCGGCGATCTTGCGATCCGGCCCGAACTCGATCACCGTCTCGGCGGTGCCGAAATCCAGGGCGCCGCGGCGCTCCCGGGCCTTGCGCAGCACCTGGTAGAGACCATGAAGGTCTTCCAGATGGCCCAGAATGTCTTTCAGCCGTTCCCGCGTCGGGGCGTCCCGATCGATCACGGCCTGGGCAAATTCGTCATAGGTCAGCCGCTGCGCCGAGCGCATCACGCCTTCGAAGAAGCGGAAGCGGCTGATCTCGCCATCGGCGCCGATTTCCAGGGCGCACACCATGCACAGGCGGTCGACCTTGGGGTTGATCGAGCACAGGCCATTGGAAAGCACTTCCGGCAGCATGGGCACGACCTGCTGGGGGAAGTAGACCGAGTTGCCGCGCGTGGCCGCCTCCAGGTCCAGGGGATCGCCGGGGCGCACGTAATGCCCCACGTCGGCGATGGCCACCAGCAGGCGCCAGCCCTCCCCGGCCGGCTCACAGAACACCGCGTCGTCAAAATCGCGCGCATCGGCGCCATCGACCGTCACCAGTGGATAGCGCCGCAGATCGATCCGATCACGCTTGTCGGCGGTCTCGACCCGGTTGCCGAACGGTGCGCAGGCCGCTTCCACTGCTTCCGGCCACACCGAGGGAATGCCGTGGGCGCGGATGGCGACCTCGATTTCCATGCCGGGCGCCATGTGCTCGCCCAGCACCTCGCGAATACGACCCAAGGGCGGCCCGCGTTTGCTGGGGGGTTCGACGATATCGACCACCACGATCTGGTTGTCGTGGACCTCGCCCTGCGCGTCGGCCGGAATCATGATCTGGTGGGTGATGCGGGGATTCTCGGGCAGCACGAAGCCCACGCCCTGTTCGCGGTAAAAACGGCCCACCACCTGCTGGGTGTTGCGTTCCAGGATCTCGACCACCACCCCTTCGCGGCGGCCGCGACGATCCTCGCCGCTGATCCGCACCAGGACGCGATCACCGTGGAACAGATCGCGCATCTGCCGCGCGGGCAGGAAGATGTCATCCCCGCCATCGTCCGAGACCAGAAAGCCGAAGCCATCCCGATGGGCGATGACGCGCCCCCCCACGAGATGCATGCGGTCCACCAGGCCATAGGCGCCCTTGCGGTTGATCGCCAACTCGCCGTCGCGGACCATCGCGGTGAGCCGTCGCTCCACCCCTTCCAAGGCCTCGGCGCCGGTGATGCCGCCGCGCTCGATGATGTCCTCGCGGGACAGCGGTTCGCCCGCCTCGGTCAGCAATATGCGCAAATATTCCCGGCTGGGCGCGGGCTGGGGATACTTCAACCGTTCCTGCTCGTAGTGGGGATCGCGGGATTGCCAGTCAGCTTCAGCCATTCAGGAGTTCCATGAATAAATTGATTACCTCTAAGGTCGGGCATTTTGCCCGTTGACAACGGCTTTGGGGAGTCTTAAAGTTCGCAGCCCACGGGGTTGCAGGACAAATGCAATTCCGTTGAGCCGAGATGGCGGAATTGGTAGACGCGCTAGTTTCAGGTATTAGTGGGGGAAACCCCGTGGAGGTTCAAGTCCTCTTCTCGGCACCATCTTGATTTCAAAGCAAAAAAGGCTTTCCGATCCCGGAAAGCCTTTTTTGTATTTACGCCTTGAATTGGCATGCAGGCCCCTCAATCCAGGGGATTGCGCAAGATGATGGTCTGGTTGCGATCCGGTCCGGTGGAGATCATGTCCACGGGAACATCGACAATCTCCTCGATGCGGCGCAGGTATGCGCGTGCCGCAGCCGGCAGATCATCAATCGTGGGCGCGCCCACGGTGCTCGACCGCCAGCCGGGCATTTCCTCGTAGATCGGCTCGCAATCCGCCACCGCCTCCGCGCCGATGGGCAGGGATTCCATCGGCTCGCCGTCGACCCGGTAGCCGACGGCGATGCGGATGGCATCCAGCTCATCAAGGACGTCCAGCTTGGTGATGCACAGCGACGTCAGGCTGTTCATCACCACACTGCGGCGCAGCGCCGGGGCGTCGAACCAGCCGCAGCGGCGCGGCCGACCGGTGGTGGAACCGAACTCGTGGCCGCGCCGGGCCAGATAGGCGCCGTTTTCATCCAGCAGCTCCGTCGGGAAGGGTCCGGCCCCCACGCGCGTCGTATAGGCCTTGACGACGCCCAGGATGCCATCGAACCAGGCGGGGCCAATGCCCGATCCGGTCGCCGCCCCGCCCGCAGTGGTATTGGACGAGGTGACGTAGGGGTAAGTCCCCAGATCGACGTCGAGCAAGGCGCCCTGCGCGCCTTCGAACAACACGTTACAGCCTTCCCGGCGCAGCCGGTTGAGTTGCTCGGACACATCGATCACCAGCGGCCGCAGGATCTCCGCCGCGGCCAGGGAGGATTCCAGCGTCTGCTGGAAGTCCACCGTGTCGACGCTGTAATAATGGCGCAGCACGAAATTGTGGTAGTCGAGCAGTTCCCCCAGCTTGGCGGCCAGCCGCTCACGGTGAAACAGGTCCCCCACCCGCACGCCGCGGCGCGCCACCTTGTCCTCATAGGCCGGACCGATGCCGCGGCCGGTGGTGCCGATGGCCAGGGTACCGCGCGCCAGTTCGCGCGCCCGATCGAGCGCCACATGCGAAGGCAAGACCAGCGGGCAGGCTGGGCTGATGCGCAACCGCGCCAGCGCGTCCACGCCTTGGCCGGCCAGCGTCTGGATTTCCTCCAGCAGCGCCGGGGGGGATACCACCACGCCGTTGCCGATGAAGCACTGCACCTGCGGGTGCAGGATGCCGGAAGGAATGAGGTGCAGGACGGTCTTCTTGCCGTCGATGACCAGGGTATGGCCGGCATTGTGCCCGCCCTGGAAACGCACCACTGCCGCGCAGCGCTCGGTGAGCAGATCGACGATCTTGCCCTTGCCTTCGTCGCCCCACTGGGCGCCGATCACGATGACATTCTTGCCCATGATGTCCTTCTATCCAGCCAGCCCGCCGGGCCGACCATTGTTCAGGGAGTCCATGCATCCACACGCCATTGCCCGTCGCGCCAGATCAGGCGGCGATCGCAATGCAGCGCGCTCGGCAAGCCATTTTCCTCGCTCAAGGCGCGGATGACCCGCTCGCCTTGATGACGCAATGCGACCACCGCCGCCTCCAGCGCCGGATCCTCGCCGGCGACCGGCGCCCAGATGGCGCCAGCAGGCGCGGCGCGTGAGCGACCGGCGTGATACAGGGCGTGCAAATCGGCGCTGAAGCCCGTCGCGGGGCGGGCGCGACCGAATACCTCGCCCACATGATCATACCGGCCGCCGCGCGCCAGATCCTGTCCACGACCGGACTGGAACGCGGCGAACACCACGCCGGTGTGGTAGTCGTAACCGCGCAGCTCTGCCAGGTCCAGATGCAGCGTGACCTGGGGGTAACGCTGATCGAGGCGCTCGGCCAGACGGGTGAGTTCCGCCAGCGCCGCTTCCACACCCGCGCCGGCCCCAGCCAGGACAGTGCGCGCCCGCGCCAGCACGTCCACCGGACCATTGAGATCCGGCAAGGCCCACAGCCAGCCCGCCACCTGCCGCGACATGGGATGGCCCGCCAGAAACGCCCGCAACTCCGGCATGGCCTTGCGCTGCAGCAGGTCGAACAACTGCCGTTCATCCTGGTCCGGCAAGGCCGCCTCCTGCATCAGGGCGCGATAGATGCCGACATGCCCCAGATCCAGATGCAAATCATCCAGTCCTGCGCGCAGCAGGGTCTCCAGCATGAGGGCAATCACTTCCAGATCACTTTGCGGGCTGGCGTCCCCAAACAGCTCGGCACCCACCTGCAGGGGACAACGGGAGCCCCCGCGGCCATCGGACCGGGTGTGCAGCACCGGGCCCAAGTAACACAGGCGCCGGGGGCCATCGCCGCGCAGCACCTGGGCGTCGATACGGGCCGCTTGCGGCGTGATGTCCGCTCGCACGCCCATCAGGCGGCCACTCAACTGATCGGTGATCTTGAAGGTCTCCAGATCCAGATGCTGGCCAGTGCCCGTCAACAGCGACTCCAGGTATTCGATCAGGGGCGGATCGATGGCATCGTAGCCCCACGACCAGAACAGATCCATGACCGCGCGGCCCAGCAAGTCCATCGCCCGCGCATGGGGCGGCAACACCTCGGAGACGGCTTCGGGCAGGAGCCAGCGGTTTTCCATGCTCATGGGCGACTTGCTCCGCTCATCGGGCCGCGCGCACGATCAGCCAACCCGTGGCCAGACTGGCAAGCCCCAGCAGCCGGACCACATGGGGCGGCAACAGGCTGAGCTGGTTCAGCCCGCGTTGCCAGAAGCG
>WOZT01000190.1:0-9493 GCA_011620145.1 Gammaproteobacteria bacterium
CTCCTGCGCCTGCAAGGCGCGCCAGGCCGATTCCAACAGCACCGTCGGGGCCGGCAATGCCCCGGCCATGGATACCAGCTCATAACCGGCCTGCAGGGCGTGCAGGCAGGTGCGTTGCGTCTCCTCATCCATTTCCGCCAGGCTGAGGGCCATCTGGCAGGCGCCCAGCGGCGCCAGCGACAGCGTCGACCAGGGGGAGCGGGGCTGTTGCGATGGCGGACTCACCCAATACCATTCCGTCAGCCCCCGCACCAGATGCATGAGGGTCAGCATGCCGGGCAGGTCATCGAAGAGTTGGCGATGGCCGCGGCTGGCGGCAAGCTGGGCAACGACCTTGAGGGGCGGCGCCACCAACAGGGCGTATTCCGTTTCGGACAGGGTAGCGGTTTCGGGCATGCGCGGGCTCCGGGAAGCGGGCGGGGTCAATGCAGACGGGTGGAGGCAGGTTGCAGGTCGTCGGGCATCACCGTGTGGGTGAGCTCGCCATCCATCGCAGGGAACAGCGGCGCGCCGCAATCGTCGCAATAGCTCAGCGGCAGCCGCTCGGTAATGACCTCGATCGTGGTCACGCCGGCGCGCTGCAGTTCGTCCTGGATCTGGCCGAGTACATCGGTGGTTTCTTCCTCGCCGTCCAGCAGGCCCCAGACTGCGCCCTGCAGCACTTCGGGGTGTCCCTGCCGCAGCAGGCCGATGCGATATTCCACCAGGTTGCCGTCATAGCAGGGCGCGATGACGGCCTGAATCTGGGTTGAGGCAAGACCATGCTGGCTGCGCAACTGTTCCACGCAGGCGCGCAGCGTGAAGGCCCGGCCTTGTTCATCGGTGCGGCGCAGCGCGGGGAAATAGGCATCCGGCAACAAGGGTTCCACCGCGCAACTGGGCAGCAGGGCGGTCAGCGCCGGGTGGGCCGCCTCCTGCCAGGAGCGGGCGGCATCTTCTCGTGTCACGCTGGGCTGGTGCCAACGGAACAGGGCCTCGCCGGGCTGGGCGCGGATCAGGGCCAGCAGATAGCGTGGATCGGCCAGGAAGCGGGTGGTGGCGGGTAGCCCCAGGGGGTCGACCGCCAGGACCGTTTGTCCGTGCGCCAGCCGCTGCTGGAGACGCGAGGCGAGTTCGAAAGCGCCGCAGAAACCCGCAGGCAATTGATCGGGGCCAAACAGGAAATCGGCCACCGCAATGGCCACACCCGGGGCAACCACATGGGTGGTCAGCAGCTCATGGAATTGCTGGCATTGAGCTGCGCTGAGCGAAGTCACCGGGATGTCATAACGTGACCAGGCCATGACCGGCAGGGCGATCAAGAGCCCCGATTCACCGCCCATGGCCTGGGCTTCGATGAGATCGGACAGGCTTTCAAAGGAACGGGGATGCTGGCCATACACCCGGTCGAGGGCTTCGCCGAGGGTTTCTTCGCGGCGATCGATGAGCAGGCGCTGGATCAATGGCCGCAAGCGATTCTGGTAGAACAGGTCTTCCTGCTGGCAACCGGCACGCCCCAGCCCCAGGGCCAGTTGCACCAGTTCTTCAATGCCGCGGTTGCTGCGAGGCGAACCCCGGTTCATGCGTCTCATCACAAGCTCCATCCCCTGGCCCGGCATCGCGCCAGGCAAGGGATGAAGTTTACTCCAGCTGGGCCATGCCCGTTATGCGGTCGATGCGTTCAGCGCGGGGCCCACACCGAGCGGCGGCGCAGGTCCAGGGTGTGCGGGTATTCGCGGTTGGTTTCCTCCGGCGGCGGTTGCATCGGTCCGATGGGGTGGCCATCCGGCAGGAAACGCGCCAGCCGGGCAACGTCCGGCGGAACTTCCAGCACCCCCGGTGTATGACCGAATCCCCAGAAACGGCTGACCCGACGGGTTTCGGCGGCATAGGCGTTCACGGGGTAGACGTCGTAGCTGCGGCCGCCGGGATGGGCGACATGGTAGGTGCAGCCGCCGATGGAGCGCCCATTCCAGGTGTCGATGATGTCGAATACCAGCGGGGAGTGGACGCCGATGGTGGGATGCAGGGCCGAGGGCGGCTGCCAGGCCCGGTAGCGCACGCCAGCCACGTATTCGCCGTGGACGCCAGTATTGTGCAGCGGGACCAGGCGGCCATTGCAGGCCACCACATAGCGGGAATCGGTCAGCCCCGTCAACCGCACCTGCAGACGCTCGACGGAGGAGTCCACGAAGCGCGCCGTGCCCATGTTGCTGCTCTCCTCGCCCAGCACATGCCAGGGCTCCAGGGCGCTCCGCAATTCCAGGTGGATGTCGCCCACCCGCACATTTCCGTAGTGGGGGAAGCGGAATTCCAGGAAGGGCGCGAACCAGTCGGGGTTGAAGGGGAAGCCTGCCTCGCGCAGGTGACGCACCACATCCTGCATGTCCTGCCAGATGAAATGGGGCAGCATGAAGCGGTCGTGCAGGGAAGTGCCCCAGCGCACCAGATCGTGGCGGTAGGGCCGTTGCCAGAAATGAGCGACCAGCGTCCGCAAGAGCAACATCTGCACCAGGCTCATGCGCGGGTGGGGCGGCATCTCGAAGGCGCGCAATTCCAACAGTCCCAGCCGGCCGCGCTGGCTGTCGGGAGAATAAAGCTTGTCGATGCAGAACTCCGCCCGGTGGGTATTGCCGGTCAGGTCGACCAACAGATTGCGCAGCAGGCGATCCACCAGCCAGGGCTGGGGAACCTCGCCCTCGGGCATTTCCTTGAACGCGATCTCCAGCTCGTAGAGGCTTTCGACGCGCGCCTCGTCCGCCCGTGGCGCCTGGCTGGTGGGGCCGATGAAGAGCCCCGAGAACAGGTAGCTCATGGCCGGGTGGTGTTGCCAGAAGGTCACCAGACTGCGCAACAGGTCGGGCCGGCGCAGAAAGGGGCTGTCGGCCGGCGTGGCGCCGCCCAGGGTCACGTGATTGCCGCCGCCGGTGCCGGTATGACGGCCGTCCAGCATGAATTTCTCACTGCCCAGGCGGGTTTGATGGGCCTCCTCGTAGAGGATTTCGGTGTTGCTGACCAGCTCATCCCAGGTTTCCGCGGGATGGATATTGACCTCGATGACGCCTGGATCGGGGGTGATGTGGAGGCGTTTGAGGCGCCAGTCGTGGGGCGGCTCATAGCCTTCCAGGCGCACCGGCATCCCCAGTTGGGCGGCGGTGGCCTCGATGTGGGCCAGCAGATCCAGATAGTGCTCCAGATAGTTCACCGGCGGCAGGAAAATATGCAGACAGCCGTTACGCGGCTCCACACACAGGGCGGTGCGGAACACCTCCACCGTCTGGGTCGTTTCGGGCGCGTCCGCCTGATCCATTTCGGTGAGCGATTGGGTTGTGGCAGGCGTCCACGCACTGTAGTGACGCGCCACCTCGCCCATGGCATCGCTCAGGGGCGGCCGAGCTTCAAACGGGCTGCGTTCCGGGATCACCGCCTTGCGTTCACGCTGCTGGGCGCTCCAGGGCAGGCTCTCCAAGGGCAGGCGCAGGCCCATGGGCGAGTCGCCGGGCATCAGGAACATCAGGTCGCGGCGGAACGGCCAATGCACGCTCTCCCAGCATATGGCGCCGTAATTCCAGCGCAGGGGCAGGCAATAACCCACCGGCACGTCGAGGCCGCGCGCCAGCATCTGGCTCAGGCTGGCATGATCCGGATGTTGCTTGCGATTCAGTTTCAGCGGATCCAGGTCGTCGGGAAGGGTGCCTTCCTTCCAAAGGTGGTAGAGCACATCCTCGTAGCCGGGCTGCGCATGATCCGGATTGACGCCCAGGCGACGCGCCAGTTCACGGGCAAAGCACAGCGCATCGTCCACGGTGCAGCCATAATCCTTGCCGTCTTCCGCCAGCAGCTCGGGTCGACGCCAGACCGGCTGCCCGTCCGGGCGCCAATACAGCGACAGCGCCCAGCGCGGCAGTTCTTCGCCGGGATACCATTTGCCCTGCCCGACATGAAACACGCCGCCCGGTCCGAAGCGATCCCACAGCCGGCGCAGCAGGGTGCCGGCCAGCTGCCGCTTCTCGGGACCCAGTGCCGCGGTGTTCCATTGGGCCGATTCCATGTCGTCGACCGAGACGAACGTGGGTTCGCCGCCCAGCGTCAGGCGCACATCCCCGGCACGGATCTGTTCATCCACCGCCCGCCCCAGCAGATTGATGGTCTGCCATTGGTCTTCCGTGTAGGGTTTGGTGACCCGCGGATCCTCGTGGATGCGCTGCACCTGGTTGGTGTAGTCAAACTCAACCTTGGTTTCCGGGTCGCCCCAGAAATTGCCGGACACCGGGGCGGCGCTCGCCGGATCAGGGGTGCAGGCCAGCGGAATGTGTCCTTCGCCGGCGAACAGGCCTGAGGTGGGATCCAGGCCGATCCACCCCGCGCCGGGCACGTAGACTTCGCACCAGGCATGCAGGTCGGTGAAGTCGGCCTCGGGTCCAGAGGGGCCATCCAGGGCCTTGACGTCGGCTTTCAGTTGCACCAGATAACCCGACACGAAGCGTGCTGCGAGACCCTGGTGGCGCATGATCTGCACCAGCAGCCAGGCCGAGTCGCGGCAGGACCCGGTGCCCCGCCCCAGGGTTTCCTCGCAGGTCTGGACGCCCGGCTCCATGCGGATCAGATAGCCGATGTCCTTTTGCAGCCGGCTGTTGAGCTCGACCAGAAAATCAACGACATAGGGCCGCTTGCCCCGATTGATGCCGGATAGCCATTTGCGCAGATGCGGTCCGTTTTCGGTAATTTCGAGGTAGGGCGTCAATTCCTTGCGCAATTGGCGGTCATAGGTAAACGGGAAATGCTTGGCGTATTCCTCGACAAAGAAATCAAAAGGATTGATGACGACCATGTCCGCCAGCAGATCCACTTCGACCGACATGGTCTGGGTTTCTTCCGCGAACACGACCCGTGCCAGGATGTTGCCGAAGGGATCCTGCTGCCAGTTGAGAAAATGATCCTCAGGGGTGATCCGTAGCGAATAGGACAGGATCGGGGTGCGGCTGTGAACCGCCGGGCGCAGCCGGAACACCTGGGGTGACAGGGCGACCGGGCGATCATAGTGATAGACGGTCTTGTGAGTAAGCGCCACGCGCAGGGACATCAGGGCCTCCGGTAAGGAATTTGAGCGGGATCAACACGCGAGCGGTAGAATCTGGCCATGCGTCAATCTCGCTTGACTTGCCAGCATCATGCCAGTGTCATGCAGTTGCTGCCAGGCGCTGGATCGGGGTGATGCGTACGATCTGGAAACACCAGGCATCTCGCTGATGCCCCATTTTGGGGCAATGCGTGAGCATTCTGCCCATGTAACAGGCGCCAGACGCTCACAGGGCGTCGGACGGGCCGTCCCAGCCTGATTCTGTCCACGCTGCGTCACTTCAAGATCCGGCGCGTTTCTTGTAAGGCTGATGTTAAGACTTTTAATCGGACAGTTTGATGTCGCAGTTGGGAGCGGGCATGGCGCAGGATTGGACCCATTATCTGCAGCAGGGCTTCTACGACGAGCTCGTGGGTCCGGATGGCCCGCGGCCTGCGGCTCGTCCCTTGATGGAGCGGCTGGTTGGCCTGGGGGCGGACGCACTGCGTGAACGCCAGCGCGCGGCGGAGCTCGAGATCAAGACGCTGGGCATCACCTTCACCGTCTACAGCGACGGCAATGCCATCGACCGGGCCTGGCCGATGGACATCATCCCGCGCGTGATCCCGGCTGCCGAGTGGCGCCGCACCGAGGCCGGTCTCAAGCAACGGGTCCACGCCCTGAATCTGTTCATCAACGACATCTACGGGCCCCAGCGCATCATCCGTGACAAGCGCTTTCCCGCCGAACTGATCGCCAGTTCCAAGAACTTCCGCGCCCAATGTCGCGATTTCACGCCGCCCTTGGGGGTTTGGGCGCACATCTGCGGCTCGGACATGGTGCGCGATGGCGATGGCACCCTTTATGTCCTGGAGGATAACCTGCGGGTGCCCTCGGGGGTGTCCTACATGATGATGAACCGCCAGGTGATGAAGCATGTATTCCCGGAATTGTTCGAGAACCAAGTGATTCTGCCGGTGGACGACTACCCCTCGCAGCTGTTCGACATGCTGGCGGCCATGTCACCCCGGCCGGCTGATTATCCCTGCGTCGTGGTGTTGACCCCCGGCATCTACAACTCGGCCTATTTCGAGCATGCCTATCTGGCCCAGCAGATGGGGGTCGAATTGGTGGTGGGCCCGGACCTGTTCGTGAGCGACGATGACTGCGTCTACATGCGCACCATCCAGGGGCCGGAACGGGTGGATGTGGTCTATCGGCGTATCGATGACGATTTCCTGGATCCGGAAGCCTTCCGGCCCGATTCCGCACTCGGGGTGCCCGGCCTGCTGCGCGCCTGGCGCAAGGGCAATGTGGCCCTGGTCAACGCGCCGGGGGCAGGGGTTGCCGATGACAAGGTCGTCTATACCTATGTGCCCGACTTCATCAAGTATTACCTGGGCGAGGATCCCATCCTGCCCAATGTGCCCACGTGGCGCTGCGAGGATCCTCAGTCCCTGAAGCATGTGCTGGCCCACCTGAAAGACCTGGTCGTCAAACCCGCCAACGAATCCGGCGGCTACGGCATGCTGGTGGGGCCCAAGTCGAGCCGCGAGGAATGCGAGCGATTTGCGACCCTGATCCAGCGCGATCCACGCAACTACATCGCCCAGCCGACCCTCGCCCTGTCCACCGTCCCCACGCTGACGGACCATGTTCCCGAGCCGCGCCATGTAGACCTGCGGCCCTTCATCCTGAGCGGCAGTGACATTCAGGTGACGACCGGGGGCTTGACCCGCGTGGCGATGGTCAAGGGATCACTGGTGGTGAACTCATCCCAGGGCGGCGGTAGCAAGGACACCTGGGTGGTGGAAACCAATGAGTCGGACAGCCCATCCTGACCGCCGCTCTACTGGCTTGAGCAAGGAGATTTGCTGATGCTGTCGCGCATGGCCGAAAACATGTACTGGTTTGCCCGCTATCTGGAGCGGGCGGAGAACACGGCGCGGCTGGTGACGGTCTCCACCAACCTGATCCTGGATCTGCCCCGGGTGGTGACCCCGGATTGGGAGCCCCTGATCGACATCACCAGCGGACGTGATGCGTTCGTGGAACGTTATGGTGAGATGAGCGAGCACCGCGTGGTGCAGTTTCTGCTTGCTGACCGCGAAAACCCCAGTTCCTTGATCAGTTGTCTCACCAAGGCGCGGGAAAATCTGCGCACCACCCGCGACATCGTGCCTGCCGAGGCCTGGGGGCAGATCAATCGCTTGCACCTGATTGCCCAGGAACAGATGGGCGATGCCCTGTCGCGCCGGGGGCGGCATGAATTCCTGCAAACCATCATCGGGCAATGCCAGATGATTGTGGGTCTGCTGGATGGCGTCATGAGCCGCGATGAAGCCTTCGAGTTCATGCGTCTGGGGCGCAATCTGGAACGAGCGGACATGACCACCCGCATTCTCGATGTCCGCTCCGGCGATCTGCTGGCAGAAATGCCGGCGGATCTGAAGGCCTATGGCCGCGTCCAATGGATGAGCGTGCTCAAATCCTTGACCGCCTACCAGATGTACCGCCGGCTGGTGCGCAGCCGGGTCTCCGGGGTGGATGTGGTGCGCTTCCTGTTACAGGAAGAGCGTTTTCCGCGCGCCCTGCAGGCCTGTCTCAAAACCCTGGAGGTCTGCCTGTCGGGCCTGCCGCGCAATGAAACCCCGTTGCGGGCGGTGGCCCAGTTGCGGCGCATGGTCCAGCGCGCCGACATCCCCGCCTTGGCGCATGAGGCGGGCACCCTGCACGTTTACATGGATGAGCTGCAGCTCAAGCTGGCCGGTTGCCACGATGCCATCGCCGCCACCTATTTCGGCGCCGAACTTGCGCCGAATGCGGGGATGGCTGCCGGCGTGACGACGCCCGTGCCTTCCTCGTCCCAAGCTCAGACTCAACGCGCTGGCTGAAACATCAATCCACGCAGGCGGTGCCTGGCGGCCGTTGTCCTGCCCCATGGCGGCGGGCACAATAAATCCCCCATCCACCCTGGAAGATGCCCGTGACCGACGCAGCCTTTCCTCGCACCCGCTTGCGCCGTATGCGCCGGGACCCGTTCTCGCGTCGCCTGATGCGCGAACAGGTGCTGACCGCGGACGATCTGATCTGGCCGGTATTTGTGTTGGACGGGCTGGGGCGGCGGGAGGCTGTGGCGTCCATGCCGGGCGTGGAGCGGATGAGCCTGGACGTGCTGCGGGACGAACTGGAGGCGCTGGTCCTGCTCGGGCTGCCGGCGGTGGCGCTGTTTCCGGTGGTGCCTGCGGAGCGCAAATCACTTCAGGCCGAGGAAGCCCATAATCCTGACGGGCTGGTCCAGCGATCCGTGCGCAGCCTGCGGGCTGCGTTCTCGGAGCTGGGTGTCATCACCGATGTGGCCTTGGACCCCTACACCGTCCACGGTCAGGATGGCCTGTTGGGTGAGGACGGCCAGATCCTGAACGATGAAACCGTCGCCGTGCTGGTGCGCCAGGCGCTGTCCCATGCCGAGGCCGGCGCCCAGGTGGTCGCGCCCTCGGACATGATGGACGGGCGCATCGGCGCCATCCGCGATGCCCTGGAAGCAGCGGGGTACACCGAAACGCGCATCCTGGCCTACGCGGCCAAGTACGCCTCCGCCTTCTACGGTCCATTCCGCGAGGCGGTGGGCTCGGCGGCGGCCCTGGGCAAGGCGGACAAGCGCGGCTACCAGATGGACCCGGCCAATGGGGATGAGGCCCTGCGCGAGGTGGCGATGGATCTGGCCGAGGGCGCGGACATGGTGATGGTCAAGCCCGGCATGCCCTATCTGGACGTGGTGCGCCGGGTGAAGGACCGCTTTGGCGTCCCGACGCTGGCCTACCAGGTGAGCGGGGAGTACGCCATGCTCATGGCCGCCGCGCAGGCGGGTTGGCTGGAGGAGCGCGCGGTGGTGATGGAGTCGCTGGTGGCCTTCAAGCGCGCCGGGGCCGATGCCGTGGTGACCTATTGTGCGCCGCAGGTCCTGCGTTGGCTGCGGGAATCCTGAACATCATCCTGTCTGTTCACGGGGGAGCTGCCGATGACCGACCGCTACGCCGTTGTGGGACACCCCATCGCCCACAGTCAATCGCCCCGGATCCACCGCCTGTTCGCGGCGCAGACGGGTCAGGATCTGAGTTATGAAGCCATCCTCGCGCCGCTGGACGGGTTTTCCGTCACGCTGCGCCGGTTTGTCGCCGAGGGCGGCAAGGGGCTGAACGTCACGCTCCCGTTCAAGGCGGAAGCCTTCATTTTGGCTGATGTCTGTTCCCCTCGCGCCAGCCAGGCCAGCGCCGTGAACACGCTCACCGTCGGTGCCGACGGTCGCCTGTGGGGTGACAACACCGACGGCGTGGGTCTGGTGCGGGACTTGAAGGAGGGGCTTGGTCTGACGCTGTTCGATCGTCGGCTCCTGATCCTGGGGGCGGGGGGAGCCGCCTGCGGCATCCTGGGGCCGCTGCTGGAGGAAGGGCC
>WOZT01000190.1:9593-12571 GCA_011620145.1 Gammaproteobacteria bacterium
GCTGTGGCCTTTGAGCTGTGGCGCGGCGTGCGCCCCGATACGGCCCTGGTGCGAGCCGCTTTGCGTCAGGGCGCGCCGCAAGCCCCCGATGCCGATTCATGAGCCCGTATGCCCAGGCCCAGCAATGGCTGGCCGCTCAGCCGGATTGGGTCGCCGGCATCAGCCGGCGCGCCGCCGAACTCGATTGCCAGGCTGCCGGCCGCGTGGGGTTGACGCCGTGCCCACCGCAACTTGCATTTGATTTGCGCGGCACCCGGGCCGGTTGCGCCAGCGCCGATGGCCGTATCCGCCTCAATCCCGTCCTGTTGCGGGAGAACCCGGCGGACTTCCTGGCGCAGACGCTGCCCCACGAGGTGGCCCATTGGGTCGTGTTCCGCTGGCGGCCGGGTGCCGCGCCCCATGGGCCTGAGTGGCGCGAAGTGATGAATTGGCTCGATGCGCCGGCCCGGCGCTGCCATGGCTTTGATGTGGGCCGGGCACGGGTCCGGGTGCTGCGTCGACACCCCTATGCCTGCGCCTGCCGGGCGCATGCGGTAAGCGCCATTCTCCACCGGCGCATCCAGGGCGGAGCAGCCTATCGCTGTCGCGCCTGCGGTAGCGTGCTGCGCTCCCAAGGGGAGACAGGTGCGGGCGGGGATTAGCGCAAAAAACGCGATCCATGGAATCTTGCCAGCTAAGACAGTGCGGCTTTGCATCCCAGATGAACCAAAAGCGGGCTAATATCAGCTTGGCATTTCGCCGAGGCATCGATTGCAGGGCAGACAGGGAGGAAGCGTCATGTTGAGACAGGTTTGCGGTGTGGAGGATCTGGCGGTTGGGGCCATGCAAAAATTCGATGTCGCCGGAACGTCGATCGTGCTGTATCGGCTGCAGGATGGCTTCTATGCCACCCAGCGGCTGTGCAGCCACACCTGGGGGCCGCTGGATCGGGGGCGGCTGGAGAATGATTGCGTGGTGTGCCCCTTGCATCGGGCGCGTTTCGATGTACGGACCGGGGCGGTCAAGCAGTGGGCCAACTTTCCGCCTGGGATCCAGTTGCTGAATTTCCTGCGTGGTCACAAGCCGTTGACCACCTATCCGGTGGAACTGAAAGAGGACCGGGTCTGGGTCGATATCTGATCCACGCTCCATGCCGTATCGGGCGAGGCGCTTGGGCTATAATCGCCCGCTTTAACCCGAAGCCACGGGCGCGGTGCGTCCGCTGAGGAGCGCTTCGGCGCGGCTCGCCATTTTCAGTCAAGGATTTGCGATTCATCATGGCCTTGATCGTCCAGAAGTACGGGGGCACCTCGGTTGCCACCATCGAGCGCATCGAGCAGGTGGCCCGCAAGGTCATCTCCGCGCGCGCGCGCGGAGACAGCGTGGTGGTCGTGGTGTCGGCGATGAGCGGGGAAACCGACCGCCTGTTGGGGCTGGCCCGCCAGATCGCGTCCCGTCCGGATGCGCGCGAGGTGGACGTCCTGATCTCGACCGGCGAGCAGGTGACCATCGCCTTGCTGGCCATGACGCTGCAGAAGCTCGGCTGCCCAGCGCGTTCCTATACCGGCGCACAGATTCCCATCGTCACCGACGCGGCTTTTGGCAAGGCGCGCATCGCGCAGATCGATCCCGCCCGGATGCAGGCCGATCTGGCGGCGGGGCGTGTGGTGGTGGCGGCAGGTTTTCAGGGGGTGGACGCCGACGGCAACATCACCACCCTGGGTCGCGGTGGCTCGGACACCACCGGCGTCGCCCTGGCGGCTGCCCTGGGTGCCGATGAGTGCCAGATCTTCACCGACGTCGACGGGGTCTACACCGCCGATCCACGCATTGTGCCCACGGCCCGGCGTCTTGATCACGTCACCTTCGAGGAAATGCTGGAGTTGGCGAGTCTGGGCGCCAAGGTGCTGCAGATCCGGTCGGTGGAGTTCGCCGGCAAGTACAATGTCCCGCTGCGGGTCCTGTCGACGTTTCAGGACGGACCGGGCACGCTGATCACCTATGAGGAGCAGCAGGTGGAAGAGGTCATCATCTCCGGCATCGCCCATAATCGCGATGAGGCCCAGATCACGGTGAGCGGCATTGCCGACCAGCCCGGCGTGGCGTACCGCGTGCTGGGGCCGGTGGCCGATGCCAATATCGAAGTGGACATGATCGTGCAGAACGTGGCGCGCGACGGCACCACTGATCTCACTTTCACGGTCCATCGCAATGATCATGAGCGCGCATTGGAGATTCTGCGTGCCGGGCAGGCGGAACTGAATGCCCGGGAGATCACCGGGGATGCCGGCATCGCCAAGGTCTCCGTGGTCGGGGTGGGGATGCGCAGCCATGCCGGCGTGGCCGCGCGCATGTTCGCCGTGCTGGCCACTGAGGGCATCAACATCCGCATGATTTCCACTTCCGAAATCAAGATTTCGGTGGTGGTGAGCGAAAAATACATGGAACTGGCCGTGCGTGCGCTGCATGAGGCCTTCGGTCTGGACCAGAAACCCAATGCCCATTAATGGCGAGGAGGGTCGGCCGATATCATCGGGAGATCACAGGATGTGGCCTGTCCCGGACGCGTCAATGGAATGCAAGGAGCTTTAGATGCTGATTCTGACAAGGCGAGTGGGCGAGACGGTCATGGTGGGCGATGAAGTCACCATCACCGTGCTGGGGGTGAAGGGCAATCAGGTGCGCCTGGGCATCAACGCCCCCAAGGATGTGGCCGTTCACCGGGAGGAAATCTATCAACGGATCAAGCACGAACATGATGAGCAGGAACCCGAAGGTTCAGTCGGGCGTTGAGCGGCGGCGCTTTACCCATGGCCGCAATCTCGATAGAATCCCCGCTCCTTGAGTGTTGTCACCCAGCCCGGAGCGGCCTGCGGTGATGGATGATCGATCACGGAGAGATGGCCGAGAGGCCGAAGGCGCTCCCCTGCTAAGGGAGTATGGGCCAAAAGCCCATCGAGGGTTCGAATCCCTCTCTCTCCGCCACTTTCCGGGATGAA
>WOZT01000190.1:12671-22454 GCA_011620145.1 Gammaproteobacteria bacterium
CCAAAAGCCCATCGAGGGTTCGAATCCCTCTCTCTCCGCCACTTTCCGGGATGAATCCGATTATTGCCGGGACAGCTCGATGCAGCCGTCCCAGTCTTCAGGGATTGCCCTGTCTTGAAGCGCGTTCGTGCCCGCGTTCCTGATGCGATTCTTCTGCGGAGAGTCCAGCCTTCCTGCCCCCCCAGGCTATACCATTGCACTTGATCTCGAATGTTGGCTGAATTGCGCCCATCCTTGAGCGTCGACTCGGCCATCCGGAACCCGGCACGAATCCCGGCCACTGAGCCAGGAAAGATTACATTGGCGCGAAAATTGCTTATATTTTCACCGCTAGTTGCAGGCTCAGTCGCTCGTGTTTTTCGAACTGTGCAGGAGGATGGATGGCGCAGCAGGGATTGTGGCGAACCAAATCAATCGAGCAGGCGAATGACACCGGGGAATCGGGGCTTCATCGCGCGTTGTCTGGGCTTGACCTGACGCTGCTGGGCATCGGCGCCATCATCGGCGCGGGCATCTTCGTCCTCACCGGCATCGCGGCGGCGACCAAGGCGGGACCTGCGTTGACGTTGTCCTTTGTGCTGGCGGGGCTGGCCTGCCTGTTCGCGGCCTTGGTCTACGCCGAATTTGCCAGCACCGTGCCGGTTTCGGGCAGCGCCTACACCTATTCCTACGTGACGCTGGGCGAACTTGCTGCCTGGATCATTGGCTGGGACCTGATCCTGGAATATTCGGTCGCCTCGGCAGCGGTAGCCATCGGCTGGTCGGGTTATTTCAACCGCGTCCTGTCCGGGATCGGCCTGGGTTTGCCGGATGTCCTCACGCGAACGCCATTTGATGGGGGTTGGCTCAATCTGCCTGCCTTTCTGATCATCCTGGGGGTAAGCGGGATTCTGGCGCTGGGAATCCGGGAAAGCAGCCGCTTCAACAATGCCATCGTGGTGCTCAAGCTGGGCATCATCGCGCTGTTTCTGGTGGTGGCTATCCCGCAAGTCGATACGACCAACTGGGATCCCTATTTCCCCTTTGGCTGGCACGGGGTGGTCAGCGGCGCCGGGCTGATTTTCTTCGCTTACATTGGCTTCGACGCGGTATCGACCGCCGCCGAGGAAGCGCGCAACCCCCAGCGCGACATCCCGCGCGGCATTCTCGGTTCACTGGTGATCTGTACGCTGATCTATATCATCGTGGCCGCCGTGCTGACGGGGATCGTTCCCTATGCCCGGCTCAACGTTCCGGACCCTGTCGCGTTTGGCCTGGAACATATTGGGGCACATGCCGCAGCGGGCTTGATCAGCGTGGGCGCCATCGCTGGCCTGAGCTCGGTGCTGCTCGTGCTGCTCTATGGCCAGAGCCGCATCTTTTTCGCCATGTCTCGGGACGGTCTGTTGCCGCCGGTTTTCTCCCAGGTGCATCCGCGTTTTCGCACCCCGGTGCGGGTGATCATGGTCACGGGGTCACTGGTGGCTTTGGTGGCGGGGTTCATGCCGATCCAGCAGGTGGCGGAACTGGTCAATGTCGGGACCCTGGCCGCCTTCATCATGGTCTCGGTGGCCGTGATGGTGCTGCGCTACACCCGCCCTGAACTGCACCGTCCATTCCGCACGCCCTGGGTGCCGCTGGTCCCGTTGCTGGCGATTGTTTTTTGCGGCTACCTCATCGCCAGCCTGGATGCCGTCACGCTCTGGCGGTTCGTCATCTGGATGGCTTTGGGTCTGGTGATCTATTTCCTCTACGCGCGCCATCACAGTCGCCTGGCGCCTGCGCCCTGATGCTGGTTCCCAGATGGAGACTGTCGGCTCGGCTCAAGTTGCGGCGTAGATCGGATCCGGGAGGTGGGATTGCACCTCCGCTGCGGTGTAGATTCGGGTGAGGTCCAGATCGAGACTGGCGAGCACCTGTTTGGCCACCTGTTCATCCAGCGCCTTGCGCAGGAAACCCAGGAAACGCGGCGGTGCCACCAGCACCAAGCCATCGAAATCATGGGCATTGTGGTGAACATGGAGGCGCTCGGCCAGCTCATGGGCAAAGCGCTGGGCCTCCTGGTCATGGGGATCGGTGGTTGCTTCCATGCCGTGTCGATGGTGCCCCTGGGTATCGACGGCTCGCCCGGCCCGGTCGGACAGGAGTTCATGATCCTGTAGCCGGGCAGCAGAGTGGACCGCATCCTCCAGTTCGACCAAGGGGCCGCGCGGGGTCTCAGCCCGGAACAGCCGCGCCCGAGACGCATCCGCCACCACGACCCATACCTTACGCTTGTTGTGATCCATGATGAACTCCCGCTACGTCATGACGCCATTGGAATGACCATAACAGAAGCGCTGCGCGCTTGATTGACCTGGATCAGGGAAGGCGGCGCCTTCAACGGTCGGGCAGGACGATGTTGAGCTCCAGAATGTCGCAATCGCCCTGGTGGTCGACCTCGACCTTCACCGCATCGTCGCTCACGGTCACGTAGCGCCGCACCACCTCCAGCAGGTCACGCTGCAGGCTGAGGAAATAATCCGGGCGCTGGTTTTCGCGACGCTGATGGGCCACCACGATCTGCAGCCGTTCCTTGGCCACCGAGGCGCTGGATTTGCTGGATGAGCGGAAAAAACTCAGGATACCCATGGCTCAACCTCCGAACAATCGCCGCAGGAAGCCCTTTTCCTCTTCCACGAAACGCAATGGCCGCGATTCGCCGAGATAGCGGGCCACCGTATCGCCATAGGCCTGGCCAGCCTCGCTCTTGTCCTCCAGGATGACCGGCGTTCCGGCGTTGGAACACTGCAACACCGTGGGAGACTCAGGAATGACCCCGAGCAGCGGGATGGAGAGGATGTCCTGGACATCCTGCAGGCTCAGCATCTCGCCCTTGCTGACCCGCTTCGGTGCATAGCGGGTGATGATCAGGTGTTCGTTCACCTTGCCATCCTGGCGCTCGGCGTGGCGCGTCTTGCTGGCCAAGAGGCCCAGCACGCGGTCCGAGTCCCGCACCGAGGACACCTCGGGATTGGTGACCACGATCGCGTCATCGGCGAAGTACATTGCCAGATGCGCGCCCTTTTCGATCCCGGCGGGGGAGTCGCACAGAACATAGTCGAATTCGCGGGACAAATCGTCCAGCACGCGACCCACCCCTTCCTGGGTCAGCGCGTCCTTGTCCCGGGTCTGGGAGGCCGCCAACACGGCCAGGTTGGGCAGGCGCTTGTCCCGGATCAGGGCCTGGCCAATGGTGGCCTCTCCCTGAATCACGTTGACGAAGTCATACACGACGCGGCGTTCGCAGCCCATGATGAGGTCGAGGTTGCGCAGGCCGACATCGAAGTCGACGATGGCGGTCTTGAAGCCCCGCAGGGCCAGGCCGGTTCCAAAGGCGGCGGAGGTGGTGGTTTTCCCGACCCCGCCTTTACCGGAGGTCACCACAATAATGCGTGCCAAAGGGAATGCTCCTCGTGAGTTCAAATCAGGCAAATGAAGTGAGTGTCAGCGACATGAGGTGAGCCGGCTACAGGGGGAGAACGTGCAGGTTCTCGCCGTCCAGGTAAATCTGCGCGCCTTGCCCCCGGAGCGCCGGTTCCACATCCTCGGCCAGTCGATAGTAGCCCGCCACGGAAATCAGTTCGGCTTCCAGCACCCGACAGAAGATGCGGGCGCTGCGGTCCCCACGCAACCCGGCCAGGGCGCGGCCGCGCAGGGCGCCGTAGACATGGATGCTGCCCTCGGCGAGCAATTCGGCGCCATGGCTTACCGGCCCCACCACGACCAGATCGCCTTTGGCGTAGATCTGTTGGCCGGAGCGCACCGGCTCAGTGACCAGACGGGTGGTTGGCGTGGCCTCCACAACCGTTGGCCGGGGCTCTCCTGCGGCGGGTCGACCTTCGGCGAGCACGCCAAGCGCCAGGGTGCGGGCTTGCTGCTCATGGGCGCCGTCCGCGCCGCGCACCGCCACAGGCACCAGATCCAGGGCTCGCAGGCGCTCCACCAGGGCCGACAGGTCCCAGTCGCCTTCAGGCACTGCCTGCAGGTCCAGAACAATCGGCGCGCCTTTGAAAAAATCGGGTGCCTGTTGAATGCGCCGCGTCACCTGGCGGGCAATGCGCTCGGGATCGGCATCGAACACCTTCAGCACCGTGAAGGTGAAGCCCGCGCCCTTCAGTTCGCAGGCCTGGACGCGGGAAATGCTTGAGGGACGGGTCGCCATGGGCTGGACTCCGGGCCGGATGATT
The DNA here is from genome assembly GCA_011620145.1 of Gammaproteobacteria bacterium. Classification (GTDB taxonomy): domain Bacteria; phylum Pseudomonadota; class Gammaproteobacteria; order UBA5335; family UBA5335; genus Macondimonas. The sequence continues at coordinate 16,880 of WOZT01000190.1, forward strand.
CAGAAGGATACAACGCCGGCTGTCGACGAACACTTGGGGTCAAACATCACAAACCAAGGCGGGCATTGCGGACCCGTCCGAAGTGCCAAGCCAAGCTCAAGCCCAAGACCAATACGCCGAAGCCCAGGGCTGCTGTCTCGGCATTGTAACCGGGTTCATAGGGAGCCATGGCCCCCAGCAACAGGCAGCCACCCACAAAGTTGGCAAAGCCCCACAGGATGTTGACGATGGGGGAGGAATCCCCCACGCCGGGCGGCTGGGCGAAGGGGGTCGGAAAGGCCTTTCCGGAGAGGCCGTGGACAAAATGGGGAATGCCATTCGCCAGGAAAATTCCTGCCAGAAAACGCACCAGCAGCAGGCTCCATGCCATGATCATCGCTCCATCGGGACAGTGTGGTGCAAGCGATTTCGTTCGCCTTGCGCGCTTATTCCAGAATCGACTTGGAAACGATCTGGATCGACTCCGGCGTCACGTCCAGATCATAGACGATGGGAACCCCCGTGGGGATTTCCAGGCCCATGATGTCGGCATCGGAAATGCCCTCGAGATCCTTGGTGAGGCCACGCAGGGAATTGCCATGGGCGGCGATCAGCACCTGGCGCCCGGCGGCCAGATGGGGGCGGATGTGATCCTGAAAATAGGGGCGCACCCGCTCGCAGGTGTCTTTCAGGCTCTCGCCGTGGGGCGGCGGGGTATCGAAACCGCGCCGCCAGGCCTTGAACTGGGCCTCGCCATGCTGCGCCAGCACCTCGTCCTTGTTCAGGCCCTGCAGGTCGCCGTAGTGGCGTTCGGCCAGCGCGGTCACATACAGGTAGGCCGGGAATTCGTTGGCGCCGGGCTGGTAGCTTTCCCGGGGCAGGGTGCCCTCGGCGGGCAGGAAGATGGGCGCGCGGCCGCTGCGGTTTTCCCGCAGCACCACCTGCAAGGTGGTGATGGCGCGTTGCAGATGAGAGCTGAAGGCGACGTCAAAACTGCGATCTGCCAGCAGGCGACCGGCCCGGGCCGCTTCTTCCCAGCCTTCCGCTGCCAGCGGCACGTCCACCCAGCCGGTGAAGCGGTTCTGGGCATTCCAGACGGATTTGCCATGCCGAATCAAAACCAGGCTTGCGTGCATTGGAATTCCCCTTTTTGGCGGTGTCATGGCGCGAAGGGGTTCATTGTAAGGGAACCGGGCCGAGACGCGAACGGGGGCGTCCGACCCGGATTTCGGAGCATCAGGTTTCCGCGAGATCGTCGAGGTAGCGTTCGGCGTCCAGGGCGGCCATGCAGCCGGTGCCGGCCGAGGTGATCGCCTGGCGGTAGACATGATCCATGACATCGCCGGCGGCAAAGACACCGGGGATGCTGGTGGCCGTGGCATTGCCTTCCAGCCCGCTTTTGACTTTCAGATAACCCCCCTGCATCTCCAGTTGCCCTTCGAACAGGCTGCTGTTGGGGGTGTGGCCGATGGCAATGAAGACACCCTTGACGGCGAGATCCTGCGTTTCACCTTCGGTGCTGCGCACCCGCAGCCCCGTGACGCCGGATTGATCGCCCAACACCTCGTCCAGCGCGTGGTTCCACAGCAGGGTGACTTTGCCCTCACGCTCACGGGCAAACAGTTTGTCCTGCAGGATTTTCTCGGCCCGGAAGCGGTCGCGGCGGTGAATCACCGTGACGTGGGCGGCGATATTGGCCAGATAAAGGGCTTCCTCCACCGCGGTATTGCCACCGCCCACCACGGCGACGTGCTGGTTGCGATAGAAAAAACCGTCGCAAGTGGCGCAGGCCGAGACCCCCTTGCCCATGAAGGCCTCTTCAGAGGGCAGCCCCAGGTAGCGGGCGCTGGCGCCGGTGGCAATGATCAGGGCGTCGCAGGTATAGACCCCGCTGTCGCCTGCAAGGCGGAAGGGGCGCTGCTGCAAGTCTGCCGTATGGATGTGGTCGAAGATGATCTGGGTGTCGAAACGCTCGGCGTGGGCCTTGAGCTCCTCCATCATTTGCGGTCCCTGCAAGCCCTCCTGACCGCCGGGCCAGTTGTCGACCTCGGTGGTGGTGGTGAGCTGCCCGCCCATCTGGATGCCGGTGATCAGCACCGGTTTGAGGTTGGCCCGCGCGGCATAGATGGCCGCGGTATAGCCGGCGGGTCCGGACCCGAGAATCAACAAACGCGCATGAGTGACCTGGGCCATGGGGAAACCCTCGAAACCTGGATTAAGGATGAAAGATCGGCCTAGAGGTCGGGCGGGGATGCATCCCTGGAAAAACGGATGCGTCCCCAACCCGGCGAGGACTTACAGTTCGCTGCTGTGCTCGGCGAGATAGCTGGCCACACCCTCGGCGGTGGGTTTCATGCCGGCCTTGCCTTTGCGCCATCCGGCGGGGCAGACCTCGCCATGCTCTTCGGTGAACTGCAGGGCTTCCACCAGACGCAGCATCTCGTCCACTTCCCGGCCCAAGGGCAGGTTGTTGACCACCTGATGCTGCACGATGCCTTCCTTGTTGATCAGGAAAGACGCCCGCAGCGCGACGCCATCCGGATGTTCCACGCCATAGGCACGGACGATCTCGTGGCGCACATCGGCGACCATCGGGAACTGGACAGGGCCAATGCCGCCCTTTTCCACCGGTGTATTGCGCCAGGCATGGTGAGTGAACTGGGAATCGATGGACACGCCGACCACCTGCACGCCCAGGTCCTTGAACTTGGAGACCCGATGGTCATGGGCAATGATTTCCGAGGGGCACACGAAGGTGAAGTCCAGCGGCCAGAAGAACAGGACAACGTATTGACCCTTCAGATCCGACAGACGGAAGGCTTCGTTGATGCTGCCATCGGGCATGACGGCGGCGGCGGTGAAGTCGGGGGCGGGTTGGGTGACCAGAACGCTCATGGCAGGAACTCCTTCCTTATGGATAAAAACCGGGTTACAGGTTCCATTCTAAGAAACCCATTGGGATAAATGAAATGAAAAAAATATTAATCGGAAATAGATTGAAGCTATCGAGACTTCATCCAAGCGGTCATTTTCTCCGGATCGCCGGGCGGGCACACCGCCTTCAGGCCGGTTCGGGATAGTTGCGGGCCCGGTGATGGGGCACATTGATTTCATAGCCCCGCAACATGATTTCCCAATACAGGAACGGCAACAGGCTGGTTTTCATCCACCACATGCTGCGCCGCTCCACATAGGGATCAAGCGGGAAGGTGGGCGTGACCACGCCGTCATAGACGAACTCGGCCAGCATGACCTTGCCGTTGGCGGTGGTCAACGGGCAGGTGCCGTAGCCGTCGTAGCGATGGGTCGGTTCCTTGCCGCGCATCTGGGCCAGAAGATTCTTCACCACCACGGGCGCTTGCTGGCGCACCGCGCCGGCGGTCTTGGAATTGGGTGTGGCGGCCACATCCCCCAGGGCGTAGATATTGGGGTATTTCACGTGGCGCAGGCTGAACTTGTCGACATCCACAAAGCCTGCCGCATTGGCCAGGGGGCTTTGGCGGATGAAATCCGGGGCCCGCTGGGGTGGGGTGACGTGCAGTAAATCAAAAGCCTGCTCTACGCGGGTCTTCTGACCGTCGCCCGCTGTGGCCTCGAATGTGGCACGCCGGGCAGGCCCATCCACCGCCACCAGCTGGTGTTGGTAATGCCGATTTACGCCGTAGCGATCGGCGACTTTTTCCAGCGCGCGGGCAAAGGGAGGGACCCCGAAGATCACCGGCGTGGCAAGGTAATAGTGCAGGTCGGCGCTTTGCCCCTTGCGCTGGAAATGGTCGGCGGCGAGATACAGGATTTTCTGGGGCGCGCCAGGGCATTTGAAAGGCATGGGCGCGGCGGTGAATACGGCATTGCCGCCCTGGAAACCCTGGATGCACTCCCATGTATAGGGGGCCATGTCGTAACGGTAATTGCTGCATACCCCGTTCTGCCCCAAGCTTGCTTCCAGCCCGTCGATGGCGCCCCAGTCGCAGATGATGCCGGGGCAAACGATGAGATGGTCGTAGCCCACAGTCGCGCCATCCGCCAACACCACTTGATGATGACCAGGCTCGATTGCGCTGACCGCATCCTGGATCCAGGTGGCCCCCATTGGCATCAGGCCACGCATGGCGCGGCGGGTGGACGTGTCGGCAAACACACCAGCGCCCACCAGGGTCCAGCCGGGCTGGTAGTAATGGAATTCAGCCGGCTCGATCACCGCGACGTCGAGGCGGTTGTTCAGGCGTAACAGGCGGGAGGCGACCGCCAGACCGGCGGCGCCGCCGCCGATGACGACGATTTGGTGGCCCTGGGACGGAAACGTGGCAGCCATGGTTATTTCCTCTGGAAGCGCTCAACTGGCTTTAAGATAGCCGCAAAACGGGGTTGTGGTCAGTCACGCTTGTGTTGCATGGGCGCGAGGCATGGCCTTTGGGTTCACGACGAATCCGCGAGGAGGCGCTCCATGGTGAGCGCCCCTGCATAGCGGGGCGCCCAGTAATTCGGGTCGATGACATCGACTCGGACACTCTTTCCGGAGGAGGGCGCATGCACCATACGACCCTCGCCCATGTAGATCCCGACGTGCGACACCGCGCCGTCGATGCGGAAAAACAACAGATCTCCTGGCGCCAATGCGTGTGGAGGAAGCTTGCGTGCCTGCTGGGCCTGGTCGATGGCGCGGCGCGGCAAGCGAAATCCCGCTTGGCGATAGGCGTAGGTCACCAGGCCGCTGCAATCGAAACCGCCCGGCGCCATGCCGCCCGGCCGATAAGGCTGGCCGGTCATCGCCAGGGCCTGAGCCACCACTTCCAGGCGCCGGGCCGCCAGATCGGGGAACTGCCCTGGGGCAGGCAGGGCTTCCGGCGCGGGCGGGTGAATCGGCGCACAAGCACTCAGTGCCAGCAGCAGCCAAAGCAGGATCATGTGCCCGTTGACCACCGGCAACGATGGGAAATAGGACACAGGCCTACGCATCCTGTTCACCGCAGAAACACACTTGCCAGGCCCAGAAAGATGAAAAAACCGCCGCTGTCGGTGATGGCAGTGAGCAATACGCTCGATCCCAGGGCCGGATCCCGTTCCAGCCGATGCATGGTGAGGGGAATGAAAATCCCCATCAGGGCAGCCAGCGCCAGATTGAGCAGCATGGCGGCGCTCATGACCAGGCCCAGGTTCAGATTGCCATAGAGCAGATAGGCCACCGTGCCGACAACGCCGCCCCATACAACGCCATTGAGCAGCGCCACCTGCATTTCCTTGCGGATCAGCCGACGGGTATTGCTGCCGGTGATCTGTCCCAGGGCCAGGGCGCGGATGATCAACGCGGAGGTCTGATTGCCGGTGTTGCCGCCGATGCCGGCGACGATGGGCATGAGCGCCGCCAAGGCCACCAGCCGCTCGATGGTGCCCTCAAACAGGCCGATCACCCGCGAGGCGATCAGGGCCGTGACCAGGTTGACGGCCAGCCAGGGCCAGCGGTTGCGTACGCTGGGCCCGACCCCGGCGAACAGGTCTTCCTCCTCGCGCAGACCGGCTCGTCCCAGCATTTCCGCATTGCGGGCTTCCTGCAGAAAATCCACCACCGCGTCGACGGTGAGTCGCCCCAGAACACGCC
>WOZT01000190.1:22554-29869 GCA_011620145.1 Gammaproteobacteria bacterium
GCTTCCTGCAGAAAATCCACCACCGCGTCGACGGTGAGTCGCCCCAGAACACGCCGCTGGGCATCCACCACGGGCGCCGAGACCAGGTCATAACGCTCGAAGGCCTGGGCCGCTTCACTGGCCGCGTCGAGCGGGGAGAAGGTCACCACATCCCGCGCCATCACCTCGGACACGCGGCGGACCGGATCCTCTGCCACCATGCGGCGCAGCAGCAAGGCCCCGGTGAGGACGCCGTGCCGATCGGTCACGAACAGCTTGTCGGTATGGTCGGGCAGTTCCCCCATGCGCCGGAGATAGCGATACACCAGATCCAGGGTGATGTCTTCCCGGATGGTCACCGGTTCGTAATCCATCAGCGTGCCGACCGTGTCCTCGGGATAGGACAGGGCGGTTTGCAGCCGGGCGCGATGCCGGGCATCCATGGCATCCAGCACCCGTTGCAGGACGTCGCGCGGCAGGTCGGCGGCCAGGTCCGCCAGTTCGTCCGCGTCGAGCTGTGCCGCTGCCGCCTGCAGTTCGGTCTGATCCATGCGGGCGATGAGGCTTTCGCGAACTGCGTCGGAGACCTCCAGCAGGATTTCCCCATCCTGGTCCGCCCGCACCAGCTCCCAGACCGTCAGGCGATCCTCCAATGGCAGGGATTCCAGAACATAGGCGATATCGGCCACATGAAGACGATGGAGCTTGCGCTCCAGTTCGCTCAGGTGCTGGCGGTGCAGGACCTGTTGTTCGAGGGCGTGACGCGGGGTGTCGCTGCGTTCCAGCACGTGCTCGACCAAGTGCTGTTTGCGCAGCAGATTGGTGACCTCCTGCAGGATGTTCTGCAAGTGGTTGCTGTCGGCCGGTCGCTGGATCGGAGCTGTTTCCATGAAAACTCCGCGGTCAGGTGAGGATTACAGGCGGCGCAGGCAATCGAGGTAACGGATCTCGTCGGGCGGCAGGCCCGATTGCTGGGCCTCCCACAGCACCTGACCCAGACAGCCCATCATCAGGTGTTCGGCCGCATGAGCCGAGCCTTGACGGGCGGCCAGGCGACGGTGGAGCCGGCGAATGCCTGCTGGCCGGTCGGTCCCGACCTGCTCGCGCAAGGCCAGATGCATCCCCATGTGGAGAAAGGGATTCTCACCGCCGTCTTCGGGGCGAAACTCCGCCTGTGCCAGTTCCACGGCCGATGTTTCCAGCAGCGCATGATACTCGGGATGTTCGCCGATCAGTGTCGCGAGGGCACTCTCCAGCGGCGTCAGCGCTTGTTGGTCGCGCGCCTTGCGCCAGGCGGTCGCGTACTGGGTGCGCAGGGCGGCGCGGTCGTTGCCGAACATTCAGCGCACTCCGGATCGCGGTGTGGCGGCGGAGGGCATTGGGTCTGCAAGGGGTGCTGTCTGGAAATGCGATGCACTGGCGCACAGATCCACAATGGGGCAGCGCTCGCACAAGGGTTTGCGCGCCTTGCAGGTATAGCGCCCGTGGAGAATGAGCCAATGGTGGGCATGCTGGCGGTAGACCTCGGGGACCTGCGTCATCAGCTTGTCCTCCACCTCCCGCACCGTCCTGCCGGGGGCAAGTCCGGTGCGGTTGGCGACCCGGAAGATATGGGTATCCACCGCCATCGTGGGTTCGCCAAAGGCCACGTTGAGCACGACATTGGCGGTTTTGCGGCCGACGCCCGGCAGTGCCTCCAGTTCGGCGCGGGAGGCGGGCACCTGCCCCTTGTGGCGCTCCACCAGCAACCGGCTCATGGCCAGGATGTGGCGCGCCTTGGAGGGGTAGAGCCCGATGCTGCGGATGTGTTGTTTCAAGCCGTCCTCGCCCAAAGCCAGCATGTCCTGAGGTGTCTGCACTATTTGGAACAACTGTGTGGTGGCTTTGTTCACGCCCACATCGGTGGCCTGGGCCGACAGGATCACCGCCACCAGCAACTGGTAGGTGTTGTGATAGAGCAGTTCCGTTTCCGGTTCCGGGTTGGCTGCAGCCAGGCGGGCAAACAGTTCGGTGCACTGTTCCGGAGTCATGGCGGCCCCGGTTGCAGGTCATTCCCGGTTTTATCGGCCGTTCGCTTGTCCCGCACGACCCGTGCGGCGGCGATCAGCAGCGCGAGCAGGATGAAACCGCCCGTCGGCCAGGCCGCGAGGGGGAAGACGACGGAGTCGAGCACCGGCAGGGAACTGGTGCCGGCCCGTGGCAGCTGCGCCAGGGCGCCGGTGGCGAGCAGTTCCCGCACTGCGCCGACCAGCGGCGGCAAGCCAATGGGGACAAGGGTGAAAATCCCGGTATTCCGGGCAGGCGGGAGCGCGCCAGGGTGAGGCTTTGCGCATGCGCCAAAGACCAGCAGGAGACCCGCGCCGGCCACCAAAGGCAGGGAGCCGCCAATCGCGGGGTGCAGGGCGTGCAGGTAGGCGTCCAGGAATCGGTCCAGCGCACTCACCGCGCCGGCCAGCACCAGCGCGGCGACGGGCAGGTGGATTTCCGGCGGAACAGCCCGCCTGAATCCGATTCGCAATAGCAAAGCGAGGCCGAGCATCATGCCGCTGCTTGCCCCCAGCGCCAGCCCGCCCAGCAGGGAATTGCTGGCCAATGCCAGGGGAATTGCCGCCAGCACAAGCCCGGCCGGCATGGCTCTGGGTAAGGACAAATCGGTAGACAAACGGGTGTTCATGGCGACTCGACGGGTTCAGGCGCAGGCACCAGCAGTTTTTCCCGATGCTGCCGGAAATACTTCAGGGCGCCTGCCACCGCGTGGATCACCGCGCGCGGCGTCAAGGTCGCGCCGGTGATCTGGTCGAAGGCACCGCCATCCTTGCGCACGTTCCAACGCTCCTCCGGGGGATTCCCCAGGCTGCGGCCATCGAATTGCGTGATCCAGGTCGAGCGAGCACGGTCGATGCGATCCCCGAGACCTGCGGTTTCATGATGTCGCGTCACCCGCACCCCCCGGATGCGACCCTCGGCGTCGATCCCCACCAGCAGCTCGATCTGGCCGCTGTAGCCATCCGGGGCCACAGCCGGCAGCACCACAGCGTCCACCCGTTCGTCCACGATGATCTGGTAGGCCGTGAAAGGCGCATTCTGATGCAGTTCGCCAGCGGCGGAAAGGGTCAGGAATCGCAATGCGCCCGGCGCGGTCGTGGCCGGTCCCGCGATCTCCTGCACCTGGGCCAGCCGATCCCGTTCCCGGTGCCGCGCCATGCGGGGTTCGGTCCACTCGACCGTGACCCACACCAGCCCCAGCATCACCAGGGCGCAGCCGCCCAGCAGCCCGCCGGCCCGTATGGCGCCGCGCCAACCGGTGTCAGGCGTCATCGGGGGTGCCATAAGGCCTCGGGATGGTCAGGCGATCAATGAGCGGCACGGCGAGGTTCATCAGCAACACCGCGAAGGCAAACCCATCGGGGTAGGCGCCAAAGGTGCGGATGAGGTAAACCAAACCCCCGATTCCCGCACCATAGATCAGCCGGCCGCGAGGTGTGGTGCTGGCGGACACGGGATCGGTGGCGATGAAAAAGGCGCCCAGCAGGGCGGCGCCCTGCGTCAGGTGGAACAGTGCCGAGGGATAGCGATCCGCGTCGATGACCTGGAAACTGAAAGCGCACAGGGCCAGCGCGCCGAGCACGGCCAGCGGGATGCGCCAGTTGATGATGCCGCGCGCGAGCAGGTACAGGCCACCCACCCCATAGGCCAGGTTCAGCAGCAGCCCGGCCCGCGCGCCCGGGGGACCGCCCTGTTCAGCGATTTCGAACAGGGTATGGGTCAGCGCCAGTTGGGTGCGCACATGCCCCAGGGGCGTGGCGCCGGTCAACCCATCCCAGGCCATGTCGGCGCCGATCCAGGCCTTCCAGGCCAGCGCGCCATCCCAGGCCGCAGCCGCCGCCGGCCAGCGGGTCATGGCCACCGGAAAGCTCACCAACAGGAAGGCGTAGGCGGCCATCGCCGGATTGAAGGGGTTCTGGCCCAGGCCGCCGTACAGGTGTTTGGCGAAGAGCACGCCAAAGGCGGTTCCCAGCACCGGCAATGCCCAGGGCAGCCAGGGTGGCAACGCCAGGGCGATGAGGACGCCGGTTACGGCCACACTGCCATCCCGCAGGGCCGGCCCCAGCGGGCGTTTGCGCAAGCTGAGGGCACCCGCCTCGCACAGATAGGCGGTGCCCAGGCACAGTGCCAGGTTGACCGCCACACCGGGCCCTCGGACGGCCAGGGCAGTCAGCGCACCCGGCACCAGCGCCAGCAGGACCTGGGTCATCACCCAGCCCACCCTGCGGGCATGGGGCCCGTGGGGTGCAGGCGCTGTGGGAAATGCCGTCATGGCGCGCCTTCCTTGGGCGGTGTGTCGTCGGTTTGCCGCCGCGCTTTCAGTCGCGCCAGGCGCGCGCGCGGATCTTCCCGGCGCAGCTGATCACGGGCGGACTGGTGGCGGTTCTCGCGCAGGGTCTTGAGCTGTTCCAGGCGCGCTGCACGCGCCTCGAAACGGCTCTTGAGCCAGACGGCCCGGTGATCTTGTCCCTGTGCATGGGCGAGTTCAGTCTTGGCATCGCGGAAGGTCTGCACCAGGGGGATCTGGCTGGGGCAGACCACATCGCAACAGCCGCATTCGATGCAGGCGTCCAGCGCGTGGGCCTCCAGCGCCGCCGCGTCCCCGCTGCGGGCATAGGCATGCAACTGTTGCGGCAGCAGGCGCACCGGACAGACCTCGACACAGGCCCCGCAGCGGATGCAGGGCTGGACGGCCTGGGGCGCCTGGAGTTGTGCGGCGGAGGCGACCCAGAGCGCCTGGCTGGCCTTGGTGACGGGCAGGGCATCATCCGGCAGGGCCAGGCCCATCATGGGGCCGCCGAGGATGAGTTGGCTGGCCTGATCGGTGTAGCCGCCGCAGGCGGCGGTGAGATCGGCTGCCGGGGTCCCCAAGCGCACCACCAGATTGGCAGCCCGCGCCAGGCCGGGGCCGATCACGGTGACGATGCGGGAGGTCAGCGGCTCGCCGCGCAGCAGCGCATCGCCGGCAGCGGCAACAGTGGCCACGTTCAGACAGACACAGCCGATGTCCGTGGGCAGGCCGGCGCGCGGCACTTCCCGCCCCGTCAGCAGGCGAATGAGGATGTCCTCCGCCCCTGCGGTGTAGCGGGCCGGGACCCGCACGATGCGCGCCTCATCCATGCCCACGGCCGTGAGCGCCGCCTCCAGAGGGGCGGAATCCAGCGTTTCCTTGAGCCCGATGAGCACCTGGGGCTTGCCAAGGAAGGCCGCCAGGGCGCGGGCGCCCTGCGCGATCCGTTCCGCTTGATGGCTCAGCAAGGCTTCATCGCAGCGGATATGGGGCTCGCATTCGGCGGCGTTGAGGATGAGCGTGTCGACTTCCGCTGCCACGGCGCAGGCCAGTTTGGCCGCAGTGGAAAAAACCGCGCCCCCTAAACCCACCACGCCCGCCTCTGCCAGCCGCTTCAACACCGCCACCCGGTCCATCAGCGCGGGATCGCAAGGGGGCAGGCGCGGCAGCGCGCTGTCCGCTCCGTCGGTGCGGATCACGATGCAGGGGACAGTGAGGATCGCCGCATGCAGGGCGACAGGGCGCGGCTCGATGGCGATGACTGCCCCCGAACTGCTGGCATGAAGCGCCGCATCCCAGGGGCCGGCCAGCCGGGCGATGCACTGTCCGCGCAGCACCCGTTCGCCCACCTGCACCTGGGGCAGGGCTGCTTCTCCCGCCCGCGATTGCAACGGCAAAATGAGCAGTGGGGGGAGGGGTGCCTCTTCGAAGGGCAAGGCGGGCTCCGGCCGGGACGGCTGCAGCGCCAGCCCGCCACGCAAGCCGTAGCGCGCCGATTCAACCCGGACCATGACGCGGGGGTTCCGGTTGCAGACTGGGGGGCGGTTGCCAGGGGCGGGTGGCGGCCACCGGTTCGAGCAGGATGCAGTCCACCGGGCAGACCGGCAGGCACAGGGCGCAGCCGGTGCATTCATCGGCCAGCACGGTGTGAGCGAGTCCACGGGCGCCGATGATGGCATCCACCGGGCAGGCATCCAGACACAGGGTGCAGGCCACGCAGCGCATCTCGTCCACCCACGCCACGGCGGGTGCCGGCAGGGCGGGCGCGGGGAAGTCGGCAACATGGGTGTCCAGACCCAGCAATTGCAGCAAGCGATCCCGGGTTTTCGTTCCGCCGGGCACGCAGCGATTCGGGGGTGCCTCGCCTGCCGCGAGCGCCTGCGCGTAGGGTCGACAACCCGCATAGTCGCATTGGCCGCACTGGGTCTGGGGCAGTGCGGATTCCAGTTGTTCGACCAAGGCCGAATGATCGTCCGGCCAGCGGGCAGTCATCCGCGACAGGACCACCCCGAATCCTGTAATGGACACCAGCAGCACCGCCATGGCTGTCCAGTCCACCGGGATCACACCTTCACCAGACCATTGAAGCCCAAAAACGCCAGCGCCGCCAAAGCCAAGGAAACCAGGGCGATGGGCAGGCCCCGGAACGGGGCGGGCACGTCGGCAAAGCCCAGGCGTGCCACCAGCGCCGCGAGCGGGACCAGGACGAGCCCGACCCCCAGGGCCGTGCCAAGGCCGATGGCCAGGGCGGCGCCGAGCGAGGCGGGCGCCGGCATCAGAACGAGCCCAAGCCCCAGGATCGTCCAGTGGACGCCAAACAGGGCGAGATGAGGGTTCAAGGCCGCGCGCAGCGCATAAGGGCCAGCCCGCAGTCCCAACACGGCGGATTGGGCGATGAGGGCGGTGATGCCCAACAGCACGGGTAGCCGCAAGGCGTCCCAGCCCTGGGGGCGTAGCACCAGGGACTCGAGCAGCCAGCCCAGCGCGCTGGCCAGAACGAGCACCGGCGCCCCCAGCAGGCTGGCCCACAGCGCCCGGTCTCCGTTGGATGTCGCGTCCAGTGCGGGACTCAGGCCCAAGCCGAGGTTCAATGCCACGTTTTGCAGCAACGCCGTGGCGATCAAGGGCGTCATCCAGTCACCCATGACGATGCGCCTGGATTGCGCGGGAAATCGTCATTTCACCCGCATGCCGGGGGTGGCGCCCGCATCCGGGGCCAGCAGGAAAATGCCCTTGCCGTCGCCGGCAGCGAGCACCATGCCCTCGGAGAGGCCGAATTTCATTTTGCGCGGGGCGAGGTTGGCGACCATGACCGTGAGTCGTCCGGTCAGCTCTGCGGGCCGGTAGGCGGACTTGATGCCGGCGAACACCGTGCGCTGCTCGGATCCCAGGTCCAGGGTGAGGCGCAACAGCTTGTCGGCCCCCTCGACCGCCTGCGCGTCAACGATGCGCGCCACGCGCAGGTCGATTTTGGCGAACTCCTCGATGCCGATGGTGGGG
>WOZT01000196.1 GCA_011620145.1 Gammaproteobacteria bacterium
AATCAACGCCGCGGATGCCGATCTTCGCGAAGATCGCTGTAAGTGCCGCGAAGCACGCGGACAATGCGGCCCAGTAGAACCAACCAGTCGATGTCGTCACTTGATTCGGCTCCTGAAACGATGGGCAAGCGGCTGGATCTCAGGCGAACTTAACAAAAGGATACAGTCAAAACAAAACGGCACGTCCGTTCTTGCATAAGCCAAACATGATCCCGAACCTGGGGGAAAAGCGGATGACGACAGAGCTGGAACGGCCTCTGGTGGGTCAGGTTGCATTGGTGAGCGGCGCAAGCTCTGGTTTGGGTCATGCGTGCGCCGTGGCTTTGGCCCGCGCAGGCGCCCAAGTGGTGGTTAACCATCATCCCCATGACATCGACAAGGCGCATGAAGTTGTCGCCGAGATCAATGCTTTCGGTGGACAAGCCATTCCATTCCCTGCAGATGTCAGTGATCAGGCTCAAGTGCAGTCACTGTTCGCGCAGGCCAAACAGATTTTCGGAACCGTGCATATTCTGGTGAATAACGCGGGCATTCAACAGGATGCCAAATTTACCGAGATGAGTTTGGATCAGTGGCAACGCGTCATCGACGTCAATCTCACCGGGCAATTTTTATGTGCACAGGAAGCATGCCGGGAATTTATTCGGCGCGGCGTGCAAAAAGACCTTTCTCCCGCCGCCGGAAAAATCATCTGCATGAGTTCAGTGCACCAGGCGATCCCCTGGGCCGGCCACGTCAATTATTCTGCCTCCAAAGGCGGTGTGATGATGTTGATGGAATCACTGGCACAAGAGATGGCGCCACACCGCATCCGCGTCAATGCCATCGCGCCCGGCGCGGTGCGCACACCGATCAATCGAGACGCATGGGACACCCCGGAAGCGCTCAACAAATTGTTGACCCTGATTCCCTATGGCCGCATTGGTGAGCCCGATGACATTGGCCGCGCCGCCGTCTGGTTGGCATCAGATGCCTCCGATTACATTACCGGCACCACTTTGGTCGTGGATGGCGGCATGATGCTGTACTCCGCTTTCAACAACAACGGTTGATTTCCGTCGTTAGCAAGGGAAGGTTGATGTCTCAGCCCATAGAAGATTACGCCCTGATCGGCAATACCCATACGGCAGCTTTGGTCGGCAAGAATGGCGCCATCGACTGGTTGTGTCTGCCCACTTTCGCATCGCCCTCCTGCTTTTGCGCCCTGCTGGGAACCCAGGAACACGGTTATTGGCAAATTGCCCCGGTGCACGCGACGGTAAACACAACACGCCGCTACCGGGAAGGCACTTTAATTCTGGAGACTGAATTTGAAACTGAAACGGGCAAAGTGAGCTTGATCGATTTCATGCCGGTGGCCACGGATGAGGAATTGGTGAACGTCATCCGGGTGGTTCGTGGTCGCTCCGGGGAAATGTCCATGGAGATGGCTCTGAGCCTGCGTTTTGATTATGGCCGGACCATTCCCTGGGTGCGGCATGCGCCGTATGGCTTGACCGCCATTGCCGGACCGCATGCGGTCAAGTTTGCCACGCCGGTCCATCTTGAGAGTGAGCATTTCGTCACGCGGGCACATTTCACGGTGCATGCCGGCGAAACGATTCCGTTCGTGCTGACCTGGCATAAGTCGCATCATCCTCTGCCTCCCACAATGGACGCTGAAACCAGCCTCAAGGAAACCGAGGCCGGCTGGCAGCGTTGGTCGTCGCAATGCACCTACCAGGGTGAATGGCACGCGGCCGTACTGCGTTCCGTCATTACCTTGAAAGCCCTGACCTTTAGCCCAACGGGTGGCATCGTGGCCGCGCCCACGACGTCACTGCCGGAACAACTCGGCGGCGAACGCAACTGGGATTACCGCTACTGCTGGATACGCGATGCCACTTTCACGCTTTATTCCATGCTGACCTGCGGCTATTTCGAGGAAGCCAATGCCTGGCGCACCTGGCTGGAACGTGCAGTGGCAGGACTGCCATCGCAGATGCAGATCATGTACGGCATTTACGGTGAAAAACTGCTCAGCGAATCCAATGCGTCCTGGCTGCCAGGTTATGAAAACAGCCGGCCCGTACGCATCGGCAATGCGGCGCACGAACAGTTCCAGTTGGATGTTTATGGCGAACTGATGGACACCTTCCATACGGCAAGACTGCACCATATTGGCGCCGAAGATGATTCCTGGCGGATTCAGCAAGTGCTGCTGGAATTTATTGAACACGCGTGGCGCGAACCGGATGAAGGCATCTGGGAAATTCGTGGACCGCGTCGCCACTTTACCCATTCCAAGGTGATGGCCTGGGTGGCTGCCGATCGCGCGGTGAAGGCTGTGGAACGTTGGAATCTGCCCGGACCGGTGGATCAATGGCGCATCCTGCGCGATACCATTCATGCGGACATTCTTGAGCATGGCTATAGCGCCAAGCGCAAAAGTTTCGTGCAATCCTATGGCAGCGAGGCGCTTGATTCCGCGCTGCTGATGCTGCCGCTGGTGGGATTCCTGCCCCCCAATGATCCACGCATTCTGAATACCATTGCGGCCATTGAGCAGGAATTGATGGTCGATGGATTTGTGCTGCGTTATCGGCCCGATCCTGCCATCGATGGCCTGGACGGGAACGAAGGGGCATTCCTGATCTGCTCGTTCTGGCTGGTCGACAGCCTGGCCTTGACGGGCCGTCTTGACAAAGCGCGCCAGCTGTTTGAACGACTGCTCAGTGTGCGCAACGAAGTGGGCCTATTGGCAGAAGAGTACGATCCGCGCAGTGGTCGACAGATCGGCAATTTCCCTCAGGCACTTTCTCACGTTGCCCTCATCAACTCGGCCCAGAATCTCAGCCGTTTCTTCGGCGGACCGGCTCAAAAACGCGCTCACGAAGGGCAGCAAGCGGATGACAAGTTGCCGGAATCGACGGCATGGGTAACGGAGCGCTTGCCATGATTGCCGATCTGAAATGGCTCGATATCTCGGTGACCTTGCAGGATGGCATGGTGCACTGGCCGGGCGATCCAGCGGTCCACATTACGCTGGTGCAGGCGATGAAGGATGGCTGCTGCGCCAATCTGACCCAGCTGAACATGAGTGCCCACACCGGCACGCACATGGATGCGCCGCGCCATTATCTGCAAAGTGGCGCCTCCATGGAGCAGATGCCGCTCAGTGCCGGGATGGGAACAGCGCGAGTCATCGTCATCGAAGACGCACATGAAATCGGGCTTGCTGAATTGATCCGGCATGCACCCCAACCCGGCGAGCGCCTCCTGTTCAGGACGCGCAATTCAGACACCAACTGGGAAAACGGAGAATTCATGCCCGACTTCGTCGCTCTTTCCGTGGCGGCTGCGCATTATCTGGCCGAGTGCAAAGTGCGCACGGTGGGCGTGGATTACCTCTCCGTGGGCGGTTTTCACAGCGATGGCACCGCCATTCATCGCGCGCTGCTGGAAGGCGGGATCTGGATCATCGAAGGTTTGAACCTGCGCCAAGCCCCGGCCGGCAACTATGAGCTCATCTGCCTGCCACTCAAGATCATGGGGGCAGATGGTGCCCCTGCACGGGCGGTGTTGCGCCCTTTGGAACCTCAAGGAGTATGACCATGACGGATTATCCCCAAGAGTTCGGTGTTGTGGGCCTTGGCCGCATGGGCGGTGGCTTGGCGTTGCAGGCCGTTGAAAAAGGCATTCATGTCGTGGGCTACGATGTACGCGGCGTGCCTGCCGACATGTGCAAGGTAGGTATCGTCGATGCGGTTGAACTGGCCAAATTTCGCGAGTACCTGAAACCACCGCGAGCGGTCTTTCTGTATGTACCCGCAGGCTCAGCGGTGGACGAAATCATCAGCAAGCTGACTGCGGTGCTGGAGCCGGGCGACATGATTGTCGATGGCGGCAATTCCTACTGGGGCGATTCCATTCGCCGCGCGCACAAGCTCAAGGAACAGGGTTTCCATCTGATCGATCTGGGCACCAGCGGGGGAATCGACGGCGCCCGCGACGGCGCCTGCTTCATGGTGGGCGGAGCGCGCGAAGCAGTGGCGCGTATCGAACCCATGCTGCTCAAACTCGCCGTGGCGGAAGGCTACGTCCATGCCGGCCCTTCAGGCGCCGGCCATTTCACCAAACTGGTACACAACGGCATCGAATTCGGCATGCTCCAGGCAATTGCGGAAGGTGTCGATCTGATCGAGCATTATCACGAGAGTCTGCCCATCGCGGATGTCCTCAAGTGCTGGCGGCATGGTTCGGTGATTCGTTCCTGGTTGGTCGACCTCATGGAACAGTCGTACCGCAAGGATAACGGCCTGCAGAATATTCCTGCTTATGTCGAGGATACCGGCGAGGTGAACTGGCTGGTCAGCGACGCCATGCAGATGGAGCGCCCCATTCCGGTGATCAGCCAAGCCGTCATGCAGCTACTGTCATCGCGCGATGACAGCAAGGACTGGGCACGTGCCATCGCAATGATGCGTCATGGTTTTGGCGGTCATCCATTCGGTGCCAACCAGGGCGTGCGTGAGGAACGCCAGCTTGGCAGGGTGGGCGACTTCTGGCGCAATACTGATCCCTGAATTTACACGGTATGGCGTACTGTTACAGAAAAAACGACAAAGAATTACGATGTTCCTATTGTGAGGCGTCAGCCAGGGAGCAACACGTGAAAGATCAACCGCACAAGCCATGAAGGGAACAGGTCGATTCTGACGTATTGCCCGTGTTTATGGCGCGTGTTGATGCGCTCCGCCTTGACGATTCGACAACATCTGCATGACTGAGGGATCAAGCGACCCCATGAACCCTTCAACCGCGTCGGTATAGGCTCCATCCAGCCCCAAGTCTTGATTTACTTCCCGGTGCGATAAATCCTGCTCCAGAACGCGCACCTGCACATGGAACAACGCGGCTTTTTCCGCGAATTTTCGTGCCTGGGGGCAGGGATCATTGCGGCGCGTTGAGCACACCGCCAGCAAGGGCCGTGCATTGGCAGCAAGCTGATGAAAGGGGGAAACGGTGTGCCAAAAAGCGGGGGCGCTGCCAAAAGGCTGGTCATAAAGACGGAAATGTTGCGCCTCCATAATCTGCACCACATCAAGCGCCGCGCTGTCGAGAGCAACGGCACCTAACCAGGGCTGCGCGCCCGACTCTAAAGCCAGCGCAGGGGACGCGGTCAGGAGCGCAACCAGATGCGCGCCCGCTGAGTGGCCCATCAGGATGAATTTTGCGGGATCGCCACCCCAGCTGGTTGCTTTGCCTTGCGCGGTGGCCAGCGCGGCGGCGACATCTTGCGCCTGTTCCAACGGATTGGCCTTGGGCAGCATGCGGTAATTGGTGGAGATGAAAATGAATCCCTGGCTCACCCAGCGACTCATCTTGTTTTCCACCACCGCTGCTACGCTCTTATCGCCCCAGCGCCAACCGCCGCCATGCACCATGAGGATGACCGGCGCCCCAACGGGCTGGCGGGGCAGGTAAACGTCCATACGCTGCCGCTCATCCGGCCCATAGGCAACATCGCGAACCAGGCGCGCGGCGGGTGGTAGAACGATGTGGCCGGCGGTGTCACCGCCGTCCTCGATGCCTTGTTCCTGCCGCGCGGCAAGATGCGCCATGATCCGGTCGCGGATTGGCCCCGCATGGGTAAACGGTCCAACAGACCACAGCGCAACCACGAGCAAGCTCGCACAGAACAACCGCCAACGTGTATTGCGTGGTTTCAGTCGCGGCATGCTTTCCCCTTTCCGGTGATCCCGTCAGGCAGAACCGGCGCGTTGATTGTCATACCAGCGGCCACAGCCGGGCGCGCTGATCGAGCATGGCGAAGGCCGTCGGCGCCTCCACCGCTCCCTTGCCCAGCGCCATCACCTTGAACGCCTC
>WOZT01000138.1 GCA_011620145.1 Gammaproteobacteria bacterium
AGACGCCCGCGCTCAGGTCCCTGAGTCCCGAGCGCGCGGTGCGCTGCCATTTTCCGCTTGACACGCCGGCAGCTCAGTGAAGCCTCTCCGATAACAGCGGGTTGACAGTTTCAAGGATGAAGTGCAAGAGCGCCTGGTGGCTTGCTGATTTCACACGAGAAGGCCTCGAACTGGATTTCGTCGTCGAACATGCAACTCCCAGCCATCCGCTTGATCCCACCAAACAGTCGCGAAGCCAGTCGAATTCATGCGGCAACAAGATCGGGGTAATAACGCGTTTGCATGCGATTGACATAGTCCACCAGATTTTTCTTGGTCAGCGCATAGTCCTTGACCGGCGATTCGATCGGACAAGCGAGCGTATTGACCAGAAAGCCATATCCGGTGGCGTCGAAACTGGTGGGGGTCTCGCCAAGAAGATAGGGCTTGTTCTCCAGGAAGTTTGACGCCGCATCAATGTCCTCAAATCCCAATTCAAAAATTTCCTCGGGTTTATGTCGTCGGGTACCGTGCCCCCAAAGCTGTTTGCGGATTCCTCGGCGCGTGTGATAGGCGGCGACATCTCGAATCAGAACGGGAATGCCGCTGAAAATCGCTGTTTTATTTGTCTCCCAGTTTTCCCGTGTCCATTCCCAGCGCGTAAACATGGTGACCCAATAAAGATGTTCTTCGAGCAGTCGTTGCATGGCACGTCCCGCGCCGATTTGGGCCGTGCTGAGCTGCTGATCCAAATGATCGCCATAGGTCTTTTTCAAGTAGCGGACGATGAATCGTGAATCGCCCATGCGCGCAGAACCATCGACGATATAGGGCAATTTTCCCTTGGGAGCCATTGGCGGAAGTGTGGCATTGACTTCATAGGGAAGCTCCGCCATGCGCAGATAGGTTTCGGTCTTGCAGCAAGAATGGCAGAGATTGGGGAGACCCCAAGTGCGTTTGAGCTGGTAAAACCGGATCATGATTTCCTCCGGATGACCGCTTGTCTGGTTCATGTTTTTCAGGCCAATTCATATTCACATATGCCATTCTTTCGATACAATGGCTGCGACCCTTAAATCTGCTTGCCTTGGGCTTGTCGAAAAAAGTTTTTTCTTCGTTTGTAGAACGCCGCGCCAAAGGTGGCAGGAACGGTGTTCCAATGTCGCTTGGCCGCATCAGGATGTGCTGGCGCGGGTCAGACTGCGGCAATTTGTCGCAGCCCCTCCGCAAGGGGGCGCCGTATAATCCAGGCCATGACGCTGAATTCCGTGCCCAACAAGATGAGCGGGCCACTGCCGGCCAACAACCTGCGTCGACTGGTGTTGCTGCGCGGCACCGCCATCGTCGGGCTGGCGGTGGTGGTGGGGGTCACCCAACTCCTCGTCGGACTGGCCGTGCCTGTGGCGCTGCCGCTGGCCGTCCTGCTGCTCATGGCGATGGACAACCTGAGCGCCTGGCAACTCACGCGGCACGCCGAGTCGGTGACTCGGGCGCGTTTCCTGCGCCATTTATTGGTTGATATCGCGGGGCTGACCGCCCTGCTCTACGTCACGGGGGGCCACGCCAACCCCTTTGCGTCCCTGTATCTGTTGCCGTTGGCGGTGGCGGCTTCCACCCTGCCGGCGCGCGATACGGGTTCGCTCGCCCTGGTCTCGGTGGCCTGCTACAGCGCCGTGATGTTCTGGAATATCCCCCTCCCCCACGCGCCTGGGATGGCTCACGACAGTTTCAACCTGCATCTGGTGGGCATGTGGGGCAGCTTCGTGCTCGCGGCGGGGGTAATGGCATTCTTCGTGGCGGCGATGGCCGATGAATTGCGCGAGCGGGAAGAAGGCCTGGCCCGCGCCCGCGAAGGCGCCTTGCGCGATCAGCAAATCGTGGCCCTGGGGGCGCTGGCCGCCGGCGCCGCCCATGAACTGGGCACGCCCTTGTCGACCATGACCCTGTTGGTGGAGGAGTTGCGCGAACGTTGCCCCACCGATCCTGCGATCCAGGATGATCTGGCGCTGCTCAAGAGCCAGGTGGATCGCTGCCGGGAAAGCCTGGGACGGGTGCTTACCGCAGGCGGCGAGCCACGGGGCGAGGGGGCCGGCGTGCAAACAGCCGATCAATTGCTGCGCCAGACCTTGGCGCGATTCAGCCTGTTGCGTCCGGGTCATGCGGTGCGGGTTGATTGGGGGAGACCCCGGCCCGCGCCCCAATTGGTGGTGGACGAGACGCTGATCCAGTCCCTGCTCAGCCTGCTCAACAATGCAGCCGACGCCAGCGACCGCCCCATCGCAATCGGCATCGATTGGGATGCCGCGCGCCTCACGCTGTCTGTGCGTGATGAAGGTCCGGGGGTGGCCGCCCACCTGGCGCCGCGCCTGGGTCAGATGGGGGTCAGTGACAAGGCCAGCGGTCACGGCCTGGGGCTGTTTCTGGCCCAGAGTGTGATCCGGCGCATGGGCGGGGAATTGACGCTGGAATTTGGTCAGGGGCGGGGGAGCTGCGCGCGCGTGACGCTGCCCATCCTGACCTCGACTGTTGCGAGGGAATTGAAAGATGCCGTTCCAGACGACCGTGGAATCCAGCCTGCTGCTGGTCGATGACGATGAGGCGTTCGGGCCCGTGATGGCCCGCGCCCTGACGCGGCGCGGCTTCACGGTGCATTGGGCGCGTGCGGGGATCCAGGCGCTGCAACTGGCCCGCGCCCATCCACCAACCCACGCCGTGCTCGACCTGCGCCTGCTGGAAGGGGAATCGGGCCTGGATCTGATTGAACCGCTGCGGGCGATCAATCCGGCCATCCGCATCGTGGTGCTGACCGGCTATGCCAGCATCACCACCGCGATCGATGCCATCAAGCTGGGCGCCGTCTACTACCTGCCCAAGCCGGTGGAAGCGGACACCATCATGCGCGCCTTTGCCCATGCGCCCGGAGAAGAAGCCACACCAAGCGCACCCCCCGAACCCGAGCGGCTGTCGATCCGGCGGCTGGAATGGGAGCACATCCATCGCGTGCTGGCCGAGCACGGCGGCAACATTTCGGCGGCGGCGCGCAGCCTGAACATGCACCGCCGCACCCTGCAGCGCAAGCTGTCCAAGCGCGCCATCAATCGCTGAGCGGCACTTCCTGAGGAACCAGCTCGGTGCGATAGCGCTTGGCGTTCTGCACATAGTGCTGGGCGCTCAGGGCCAGCATCTGGATCTCCGGCGGCGAAAGCGGGCGCACCACCTTGCCGGGCGAGCCCATCACCATCGAGCCGTCGGGAATCTGCTTGTTCTCGGTGATCAAGGTGTTGGCGCCGATCAGGCAGTTCTTGCCGATCACGGCGCGATTGAGGATCACGGCGTTGATGCCGATCAGACTGTTGTCCCCGATGGTGCAGCCGTGCAGCATCACCTGGTGGCCGACGGTCACGTTCTTCCCGATGGTGAGCTTGATGCCCGGATCGGTGTGCAGCACGGCGCCGTCCTGCACGTTGCTGTTCTCGCCGATGGTGATCAGCTCGTTGTCGCCGCGCAGCACGGTGTTGAACCACACGCTGGCGCCCCGCTCCAGCACCACCGAACCAATCAACACCGCCGTCTCGGCGATGAAATTCTCGCCGTGGCAAACCACCGCGCGCGAGCCGATGCGATACATCATGTCACTCCTCCCTGTGTGAATGGCCGCGACCGGACTGCCGCGGCAATGCCCCCAGCATAGTCGTCCGGCGGGTCCGGTAAAATGCCAGGCATGCATGACGCCTCTTGCTCCGCCACGGAACCCGCCCGCTTGCACCCCGATGCCGTCCTGCCCGGAGGGCTGCTGCTCGCCTGCGACGCCGCGGGCTGGTCATTGCAGGATGTGCAGGGCGCCCTGGCGCCGTTGCGGGTGGATTTCGCCTCTGGCGCGCTGACTTATCGCCGCGCGCGCGGAGGGGATCGCCACCAGGGGTTGGGGCGTGCGGCCGGCAAGCCCGATCCGGCGGATGCGGCCACACTGATCGATGCCACCGGCGGACTCGGCAAGGACGCCTTCATCCTGGCCCACCTGGGCTGGCAGGTCACCTTGCTGGAACGCTCGCCTGTGCTGGCCTGGCTGCTGGCGGATGGCGTGGCGCGAGGACGAGCGGATGACTCCGCAGGGCCCGTCTGCCAGCGCATGCGGGTGTTGCATCGCGAGGCGGTGGATTGTCTCGATCATTTGCCGGCAACCGCGCGTCCGCAAGTAGTGTATCTGGACCCCATGTATCCGCCCCACCGCAGCAGCGCCCTGCCGGGGCGGGAGATGCAGTATCTGCGGCGGCTGCTGGGCGATGATCCGCCGGATTCCCAGCTCCTTGCCGCCGCCTGCCGCACCGCCCGTGGCCGGGTGGTGGTCAAACGCCCTGCCGGCGCCCCACCATTGCCCGGCCCATCACCCAGCCACGCCATCCGCCTCGGCCAGACCCGCTTCGATGTCTACCTGACCAGCCGCTGACGCGACAGACAAATCATCACCAGTGCAGTCAGCCTGGCCGTCGGTTGCCAATTCGTAGCCAGGCGGCGCCGCACTCAAGCGCCGCAAGGCCGCAGCGGCGCTCGCCCATTGGTTCAGAACACCCGGCCCAGGCTCAGGGTATAGACATACGGATCGGCCTCGACCTTGACCCGCGCATCGGAAGCCTGGACGTTGCCGACCACGCCGCCGTCGGTCACCACGTTGGTGATGCGGTTGTCAAAACTCAGTTTTACCCGCATCACATCAAGTCCCAGAAACCACTTTTTGGTCAGGTCCACGTCGATACCGGCTTGAAGGATGCTGCCCCATGAATCGCTCACGTTCAGATCCGGCGCTGTGCCTGGATCCGTGCGGTTGGTCCACAGGCTGGGGTCCACCAGGCGTTCGTTGTAGGTAATGGTGTAGGTGGCGCCCGCGCCAATGTAAGGCCGCACGCGATGATCGGGGAAAGGCTGGTAGACGAACTTCAGGTTAAGGGGCGCGGCCGTAACATCCGCAATCTTGCCGTTGAGGGGACCCACTTGCACATTGCTCAGGCGCGGAATGTGAACCCGCACCAAGGGCTCCTCCTTCAAGCTGCCCTGACCGGTATTGTCAAACTTGAGTGTCGGCAGGCCAAGCGTCGTTTCAATCGCGAAGTGGGGCGTCAACATGTAGCCCAGGGTAATCGTTGCGATCTCATCGGGTGAGACGCCGATGCGCGAGCCCGCCACCGGCCCGGCGGGCAGGACGGTGCCGAGAATCGGCACGTTGGTATCTCGATCAAAGGTCAAGGGTCCGGAACTGGAATCCGGGTCGAATCGGCTGACGCCAAATTTGGCGTAGACACTCCCCGCCTCCAAGGGATTGAGCGCGGGTTGCGCCAGCCAGTGATCCTCCGCATGAGCCGATAGAGGGGCGCAAAATAAAACAGCCAATGCACCACGGCTTCCCAGCCGCTGCCAAAGCGAAACCTGATCCATGCGGCAATCCTCCTGATCCCAGATTGAAATGGAGCCTTCCTATCGACTCCTCACAACCATCATTCAAGCCGATCCACAGCAAAATGCCGCTTCAAAGCGGATGAAAGGGAATTGGCCGCGCGAATTGCGTGGGCCGGCATGGAAGTCTCAGGCTTGGGGGCCGGGTCAAGTGTCATCCTCAAAGCATTGTTTGGCGTTGGGCGCTGTCATGATTGTGGGAATATAGTTTCATCCTTTCAAGCAGCCGAATCGCCCAGTTCATGCGGTCTTGAGCGCTTGCATACCACCTTCGAGGCCAGCAAGGATCATTCTTAGGATGAAACTTTATTTATACGGATGACACTTTATTTGCATCCCACAACAACAGCCAATGCGCTTGTCGGTTTTATTCGACCGTGACCGATTTCGCGAGATTGCGCGGTCGGTCGACATCGGTGCCC
>WOZT01000089.1 GCA_011620145.1 Gammaproteobacteria bacterium
CATTCCGCGGCCGCCTGAGCCTCTCCTCTGCAGCAGCAACGGTCCGCGCCTTCACTGAAGACGCGGACCGTCCCCTCAGATCTGAGCAGTCCCACACTCACATCCTGCGCAGCCACGAGTTCATGATCCATGACATCGCCGTAGTGGAGGCTCAGCCCACGGGCGTGATTCCGGTTAGCGTTGCGAACGAGACTTCCCGCGCTGCCTGCACAAAGGCCTGCATGTAAGGAATTTGGCTGCCTTCTGTGGTCATTGCGGCATACAGCACGCCAAACTTGCCCTGCCGACCAACCCGGATCCCGATCACCTCCCCTGCCGGCGCCTCTGCAAGCGCCCAATGGGGCAGCATGGCCACGCCCCGATGGCTGGCGACCAGTTGCAGGATCATCACCGTGAGCGCCGCCGTGCGGACACCCACCGGCACAATCCCTGCCGGGTCCAGAAAGTGACGGAAAATATCCAACCGCTCCCGATCCACGGGATAGGTGACCACGGTTTCCCCCGCCAGATCAGCCGGCTCGATGCAGGCCTTGCGGATCAGGGGATGGTCGGCGGCCACCGCCACCACCACCTCGTGCCGGAACAGCGGCAGATAGGTCACGCCCGGCAGGGGCTGGGGATCGCCGGTGATGACCAGATCCAACTCACCCCGCACCAGGGCCGACAGTGCTTCGAAATGAAACCCCGCAGACAGATCCATCTCGACCTCCGGCCAATCATGCCGAAATCGATCCACGGTCGGCATCAACCACCGGTAACAACTGTGACATTCGATGGCCAGATGCAGGCGACCGCTCCCCAATCCCGCCAGCCTGAGCACATCCCGTTCCGCCTCACGCAGGCGCGGGAGAACGTCCTGCGCCAGGTCCAGCAGTCGCTGGCCGGCTGCAGTAAAGCGCAACGGCTGGCTCTTGCGCAGGAACAGCACACAGCCCAAGCGTTCCTCCAACGCGGCCAACTGATGGGACAAGGCTGAAGGGGTGATGTGCAAGTGCCCGGCAGCCGCTGCCAGGCTGCCGTGGTCACGCAGTGCACACAGGGTTTCGAGATGGCGCCGTTCAATCATGAGATTAATTCACCGAAACAATGAAAATAAATCGTTTGATTCATGATACCTGCCTCGGCAGACTCCGCACCATCCATTCCCTTTCCGGAGTCAGCCATGGTCACCCTGCACAATCTCGGTTTCCCCCGTATGGGCGCCCATCGCGAACTGAAATTCGCCCTGGAGCGCCATTGGCGAGGCGAAATCGACGCGCAAGCCCTGGAAACCGAGACCCAGGCCCTGCGCGCCCAGCACTGGCAGATGCAGCGGGCCACGGGACTGGATTGGGTGCCGGTGGGAGATTTCGCCCTTTACGATCATGTGCTGGACACCTCGCTGGCACTCGGCGTGATTCCTGCCCGCTTTGGCGCCAGGACCCAAACCCGTGATCTTGGCTTGCTGTTTCGCATGGCCCGGGGGGATGCCAACACGACCGCCTGCGAGATGACCAAGTGGTTCGACACCAACTACCACTACCTGGTCCCGGAATTCGCCGTTGGACAGGGCTTTTCCCTCCAGGCGAACAGACTCGTCGATGCGTTCGCCGAGGCGCGCCATCAGGGAATTCCCGCCCGCCCGGTGCTGCTGGGTCCCTTGAGCTATCTGTGGCTGGGCAAGACGCGGCCAGTGCCTTTCGATCCGCTGCAATTGCTGGATGAACTGGTTGCGGTCTATGGACAGTGGCTGGAACAGCTCGCAGCGGTGGGTGCCGAGTGGGTGCAGATCGACGAGCCGATCCTGGCGCTGGACCTCCCGCCCGCATGGAAGGCGGCTTTTGAAAGCGCGTATACCCAACTGGCACGCACACCCGTGCGCAAGCTGCTGACCGTCTATTTCGGCGAGCTGCGCGACAATCTGGCGCTGGCCTGCCACTTGCCGGTGGATGGCCTGCACATCGACGCCGTGCGTGGCAGCGCCGAGGTAAACACGCTTGTCGACCGACTGCCGGCCTACAAGGTGCTGTCGCTGGGCGTCGTGGACGGACGCAACATCTGGCGCAGCGAACTGGAGCCGCTGCTGGCGCGCCTCGAACCGCTCTACGAGCGCCTGGGCGAGCGGCTGTGGCTCGCGCCCTCCTGCTCGCTGCTGCATGTGCCCCAGGACCTGGCACTGGAAGACGGACTGGATCCTGAGTTGCGCGGCTGGTTGGCCTTTGCCCGGCAGAAGCTGGATGAACTGGCGATCCTCAAGCGCGGCCTGGAAACGGGACGCGCCGCCATTGCCGGAGAGATCGAAGCCAGTCAGGCGGCGGCCCTCGCCCGCGCCTGCTCGCCGCGCATTCACCGGCCCGAGGTCAAGGCAGGCGTGCAGGGCATCGACGCGGCCATGGCGCAGCGCGCCCACCCCTACGCCGAGCGTGCACCCGCCCAGCGGGAACGGCTGCAACTGCCCCTGCTGCCCACAACCACCATCGGCTCTTTCCCACAGACCGCCGAAATTCGCCAGGCGCGGGCGGATTACAAGGCGCAGCGCATCGACCAGACGACCTACGAAACAGCCATGCGTCAGGCCATCGCCGAGGCGGTGGAACGGCAGGAAGCCATCGGCTTGGATGTGCTGGTGCACGGCGAGGCCGAGCGCAACGACATGGTGGAGTATTTTGGCGAGCAACTTGCCGGCTATGCCTTTACCCGACACGGCTGGGTGCAGAGCTATGGTTCGCGCTGTGTCAAACCGCCGATCATCTATGGCGACGTCACCCGGCCCGTGCCGATGACCGTGGACTGGACAGGCTACGCCCAGTCGCTGACCGACAAGCCCGTCAAGGGCATGCTCACTGGACCTGTGACCCTGTTGCAATGGTCATTCGTGCGCAACGACCAGCCGCGCGCCATCACCGCACTGCAAATTGCGCTGGCCCTGCGCGAGGAAGTGCGCGATCTGGAAGCGGCGGGAACCGCCATCATCCAGATCGACGAGCCCGCCTTCCGGGAAGGCCTGCCGCTGCGTCAGGCGGATTGGAACGCTTACCTGGACTGGGCGGTGCGCGCCTTCCGGATTGCCTCCGCCGGGGTGGATGATGCCACCCAGATCCACACCCACATGTGCTACGCGGAATTCAACGACATCATCCAGGCCATCGCCGCCCTGGATGCCGATGTCATTACCATCGAGACCTCCCGCTCACAGATGGAGTTGCTGCAGGCCTTCGAGCACTTCGACTACCCCAACGAAATCGGGCCTGGCGTGTATGACATCCACGCCCCGCGCCTGCCATCCGTCGCTGAAATGCTCGCCCTGCTGGAGCGCGCCGGCCAGGGAATCCCCATGGATCGCCTCTGGGTCAACCCCGATTGCGGCCTCAAGACCCGGCGCTGGGAGGAGGTGACCCCTGCCCTTCAGAATATGGTCGAGGCCGCCCGGCAACTGCGCGAACGGCACGGCTGAACGCCTGGAGGTCATGCAGTGCTTAACGGCGCGCCGTGATGATCTCGATCTGGCCTGTGGGACCCACATACCAGGACGCCATCCAGCTCACCAGGCTCACCACCAGCGAGGCGAGCAGGGCGGAAAAGAAGCCACTGATGGCAAAGCCATCCATCATGGCGGCCAGCCCGGTTCCGCTGGGTCAAGGCACCGACCAGCCAGGAACTCACCCAACTGGCGCACACCATCGCCCACCGAGTCGGCTGTTTTCTGGAACGGTAGAGCTTGTTGGAACGGGATGCGGGCGCGGTGGATTACTCATGGCACGCAATTGCCCGCTTACAGTCGTACCCGGTTCAGCCGCAGCGCGTTGCCGATCACCGACACCGACGAAAGGCTCATGGCTGCGGCGGCGATGATGGGAGATAGCAACAATCCGAACACCGGGTACAGCACCCCGGCCGCAATCGGCACGCCCAGGCTGTTGTAGACGAAGGCGAAGAACAGGTTCTGCTTGATGTTACCCATGGTCGCCCGGCTGAGCCGGCGCGCGCGCGCGATGCCGTTCAGATCGCCTTTCACCAGCGTCACGCCGGCGCTTTCCATGGCCACGTCGGTGCCGGTGCCCATGGCGATGCCGACCTCGGCCTGGGCCAGCGCGGGGGCGTCGTTGATGCCGTCGCCGGCCATGGCCACCTTGCGGCCCTGGGCCTGGAGTTCGCGGATTTTCGCCGCCTTCTGGTCCGGCAGCACGCCGGCGATCACCTCATCGATGCCGAGCCGGCCGGCCACCGCCCGCGCCGTGGTCTCGCTGTCGCCGGTGAGCATGACGATGCGCAGGCCGTCGGCGTGCAGGGCGGCAATCGCCTCGGGGGTGGAGTCCTTGATCGGGTCGGCGACACCGACAATGCCGGCGAGCGCGCCGTCCACCGCCACGAACATCACCGTCTGGCCTTCCGCGCGCAAGGCTTCGGCACGCTCGCCGAGCGTCCCCGGCGCCACACCCAGCTCCTCGAGCAGCGCGGCATTGCCCAGCGCCACCGCGCGGCCATCGACCTGTCCGCGCACGCCCTTGCCGGTCAGCGACTCGAACTGCTTCGCCTCCAGCAACCCCGCGCCGCGCGCCTCGGCACCGCGCACGATGGCGGCGGCCAGCGGATGCTCACTACCGCGCTCCAGGCTGGCGGCAAGCGCGAGCAGCGCCGTCTCCGCAAATCCAGGGGCGGGCTCGACCGTCACCAGCTCCGGCCGACCCAGCGTCAGGGTGCCGGTCTTGTCCACCACCAGGGTATCGATGTCGCGCAGCACCTCGATCGCCTCGGCGTTGCGAAACAGCACGCCAAAGCCGGCGCCGCGGCCGGTCGCCACCATGATCGAAATCGGCGTGGCGAGCCCCAGCGCGCAGGGGCAGGCGATGATCAGCACCGCCACCGCATTGACGAGCGCGTAGGCGAGCGCCGGCTCCGGCCCGACCCATGCCCACACCCCGAAAGTGATCACGGCGGCCGCCACCACCGCGGGCACGAACCAGCCGGCAACCGCGTCCGCCAGCTTCTGGATCGGCGCGCGGCTGCGCTGCGCCTCGGCGACCATGTGCACGATCTGCGACAGCAGGGTGTCCGCGCCCACCCGCCGGGCTTCCATCACCAGGCTCCCGGTGCCGTTCACGGTGGCGCCGATGAGCGCGTCCCCGGCGGCCTTTGCCACCGGAACCGGCTCGCCGGTGAGCATGGACTCGTCCACCGCGCTCGCGCCTTCCAGCACCTGCCCGTCCACCGGCACTTTCTCGCCCGGCCGCACGCGCAGGCGATCGCCGACCTGCACCTGATCCAGTGGCACGTCTTCTTCCCCACCGTCAGGCTTGAGCCGCCGCGCGGTTTTGGGCGCCAGCCCCAGCAAGGCCTTGATGGCCGCGCCGGTGCGGCTGCGCGCGCGCAGCTCCAGCACCTGACCCAGGATCACCAGCGCGGTGATGGCGGCGGCGGCCTCGAAGTACACCTCCGGCAGGCCGTGGTGACCGCGAAACGCCGGCGGGAACAGCCCAGGCGCCAGCGCGGCGACCAGGCTGTAGGCATAGGCCACGCCGACGCCCAGGCCGATCAGCGTGAACATGTTCAGATTGCGCGTGACCAGCGAGCGCCAGGCGCGGGTGAAGAAAAACGACCCGGCCCACAGCACCACCGGCGTGGTCAGCAGCCCCTCGATCCACACCAGCGTGCGCGGCGCGGCAAGCCCAGCCAGGGCATCGCTGACGCCCGGCAGCATCTTGCCCATGGCAATGATCACCACCAGCGCGGCCAGCGGCGCGCTGACCCACAGGCGGCGGGTCATGTCCTTGAGTTCCGCGTTGTCGGCTTCGCCCGCGACGGGCAACAGGGGCTCCAGCCCCATGCCGCAGATCGGGCAATCGCCCGGATGATCCTGGCGCAC
>WOZT01000171.1 GCA_011620145.1 Gammaproteobacteria bacterium
CACCATTCCCGCCGTGGCCTGCTGAAAATGGTCAGCCAGCGTCGCAAGCTGCTCGACTACCTGAAGAAAACCGATGCGGCTCGTTATCAGGAATTGATCGGCCGTCTGGGTCTGCGCCGCTAAAACGGATGCGCCTGGGTCGGGATTTCAGATAAGCACGGGTCGGTAGGGAAGCATTGTGACAATTACAGTAAAGCGATTTCAGTACGGCGAGCATCTGGTCACCCTGGAGACCGGGCGCATTGCCCGGCAAGCCACCGGGGCCGTGCTGGTCAGCATGAGTGATACCGTGGTCCTGGTGACCGTGGTGGGCCGCAGGGAACCCTCTCCCGGTGTGGATTTCCTGCCGCTGACCGTCAATTACCAAGAGCGCACCTATGCCGCTGGTCGCATCCCTGGCGGTTTCTTCAAGCGCGAGGGGCGTCCCTCCGAGAAGGAAGTGCTCACCTCCCGCTTGATCGATCGCCCGCTGCGTCCTTTGTTTCCCAAGGGCTTCCATCATGAAGTCCAGATCATCGCCACGGTGAATTCGCTCAATCCCGACGTGGACCCGGACATCCCGGCGCTGCTCGGCGCTTCTGCTGCCTTGGCCATTTCGGGCATTCCCTTCCAGGGTCCCTTGGGTGCGGCCCGCGTGGGCTACATCGACGGCGCTTACGTGCTCAATCCCACCTACAGCCAGTTGGAACGGTCCGACCTGGATCTGGTGGTGGCCGGAACCGAGCAGGCGGTCCTGATGGTCGAGTCCGGTGCCCGGGAATTGCCTGAGTCGGTGATGCTGGGCGCGGTCCTGTTCGGTCATGAGCAGATGCAGTCTGCGGTGCGCGCCATCAATGAGTTCGCCGCCGAAGCCGCCAAGCCGGCTTGGGCCTGGCAGCCCCACACGGCCGATGAGTCGGTCATTGCGGCCGTGTCCGGTCTGGTCGAGCAGGAACTGAGTCAGGCCTACAGCGTGTCGGAAAAGCAGGCACGCCAAAATGCCGTCGCCGAGCTGCGGCAGCGTGCGGTGACGGAGCTGGTCGTGGCGGAAGGTGTGTTCACCGAAACCGCGGTCAAGAAAGCCTTTGCCGATCTCGAAAAACGCATTGTCCGCGAACGGATCCTGAACGGCGCGCCGCGTATCGACGGCCGTGACCTCAAGACCATTCGCCCGATCAGCATCGAGGTGGGGATTCTGCCCCGCACCCACGGTTCGGCGCTGTTTACGCGCGGGGAAACCCAGGCCATCGTCGTGACCACTCTGGGCACGGCCCGGGATGCCCAGGTCATCGATGCCATCGAGGGGGAACGCAAGGATCCCTTCATGCTCCATTACAACTTTCCTCCCTACAGCGTCGGCGAAACCGGCTTCATCGGCTCGCCCAAGCGCCGTGAGATCGGCCATGGCCGTCTGGCCCGGCGGGCTGTCGAAGCCCTGTTGCCCGACATGGACGCGTTTCCCTACACCATCCGGGTGGTCTCGGAAATCACCGAGTCCAATGGCTCCAGCTCCATGGCGACGGTGTGTGGGGCCAGCCTGTCGCTGATGTCCGCCGGCGTGCCCGTCAAGGCGCCGGCAGCCGGCATCGCGATGGGTCTGATCAAGGATGGCGATCGCTTCGCGGTGATTTCCGACATCCTTGGGGATGAGGATCATCTGGGCGACATGGACTTCAAGGTGGCCGGCAGCGAGCGCGGTGTCACCGCCCTGCAGATGGACATCAAGATCAACGGCATCACCCGCGAGATCATGTCCGCCGCCCTGGAACAGGCCCGCAGCGGACGCCAGCATATCCTTGGGGAAATGGCCAAGGTCATCGACCGTCCCCGCGAGGAGATGTCGGAATGGGCGCCGCGCATCCTGACCATCCACATCAACCCGGAGAAGATCCGCGATGTGATCGGCAAGGGCGGCGCCACGATTCGCCAGATCACCGAGGAAACCCGCACCACCATCGACATCACCGACGATGGCACGGTGAAGATCGCCTCCGTCGACCGGGCAGACGGCGAAGCAGCCCGTCGGCGCATTGAACTGATCACGGCCGATGTGGAAGTGGGGACGGTGTATCAGGGGCGTGTCAGCAAATTGATGGACTTCGGCGCGTTCGTCACCATTCTTCCCGGCCGCGACGGACTGGTCCACATCTCCCAGATCTCCGATGAGCGGGTCGAGCGGGTCAGCGACAAGCTGAAAGAGGGCGATATCGTCGATGTGAAGGTGCTCGAAGTCGACCGCCAGGGTCGCATCCGGCTCAGCATGAAAGCGGTGAATGCCCCGACGGACGACTGATGCCGTTTGCGCTTCAGTTCAACAGCAACGCCGCTTTTCAGCGGCGTTGCTGTTTCCATCGAGCAGAAGCTTGGCAAGGACACGGCGCAGGCCGATGAAAGGCGATCAGCCGGTGTTCTGCAAGCCCAGTGAGATGGCATTGACGGTGATTACCAAGGCGCGGAACAGCGCTTCGTCCTGGCGGTCCCCGGCGCGCCAACGGGCCAACAGGTCCACTTGCAACAGGCTCACCGGATCGAGAAACGGATTGCGGGTGCGGATGGAACGTTGCAGGATGCGGTCCTGCTCCAGCAGGGCGTGCGTGCCCTTGAGCTTGAAGACCGTGGCGACGGTGCGCTCGTAGGCCTCGCGGATCTGGCCGGTCAGGTGACTTGCCGATTCAGGCACCAATTGGGCGTAACGCTCGGCGATGCCCAGATCGGCCTTGATCAGCACCATTTCGGCATCATCCAGCAGGTTGCCGAAGAACAGCCAGTCGCGTGCGAGCTGGGACAAGGTCTCCGCGCCGAATTCCGCGATGGCGGCTTCCAGGCCGTGACCGAGTCCATACCAGCCAGTGAACAGGTAGCGATTCTGGGACCAGGAAAAGACCCAGGGGATGGCGCGCAGGTCCTTGACGCCGGCCATCTTGCGACGTGAGGCGGGACGTGAGCCGATCTGCATGCGCTCAATGACGTCGATCGGCGTGGCGTGACGGAAAAAGGTCATGAAATCCGGATGATCGACCAGCTCTCGATAACGCACCCGGCTTTCCGCCGACACACGCTCCATCACGGCCCGGCGCAGGTCGTCATCCGCTGGACCCGGATGGGCAGTGGCCAAGGCGACGGCGCTGACGGTCTGTTCCAGGGTGCGAATGGCAATGCCTCGCAGCCCAAACTTCTCATTGATGATCTCACCCTGTTCGGTCACGCGCAGGTGGCCTGCGACCGCACCCGGTGGCGATGACAATACCGCCTTGTGGGTCTTGCCGCCGCCGCGACTGATGGTGCCACCGCGACCATGGAATAGGGTCAATTCCGCGCCGGCATCCGCTGCAACGGAGACAAAAGCCCCCTGGGCCCGCTGCACACTCCAACGTGAACAAGCGAATCCCCCATCCTTGTTGCTGTCTGAATAGCCCAGCATGATGACCTGACGCTGGGCGCGCTGGCTGAGGTGGGCTTGATAGACGGGTTCCTTGAACACGGCGGCCATGACGCCGGGCCCGTGCTCCAAATCTTCGATGGTTTCAAACAGGGGCGCCACATCCAGCGGTACCTCGCCGCTCTTGCCCAGTCCCGCCCAACGCGCCAGCAACAACACCGACAGAATGTCGTCCACCCCTTGCGCCATGCTGATGATGTACGGACCGATGGCAGCCTGGCCATGCCGACTGCGGACATCGCGAATGGCCTGGAACACGGCCAGGGTTTGTTCCACTTCGGGATCGGCGGGGATACGCGGTGGATCGGCGCTGATCAGGGCCCGGCGCAGGACAAGCAGGCGTTCCTCAACGGAACGATCCAGCCAATCTTCAAGGCCCAGGCACAGCCCGATGACGCGCCGGTGAACCAGACTATCCTGGCGCACATCCAGGGTCATGGCATGGAATCCAAAGGTTTCAACGCGGCGCAACAGGCGCTGGACCAAAAACAGGCCCGCATGCCGCCCCTTGTGGGCCAGCAAGCTGTCGGCCATCAGGCGGATATCGTTCAGGAACACCGTTGCGTCGGGATACCCGCCTTCGGTATCGCGAATGGTGGCAGCCAGACGCGCATCCATGAGTCGCAACATGAGCCGATAGGGCATGCTGCGGTGGCGGGGTGCAATGCTGGCGAGGCGTTCGGGAAAGCGCTGGCTGTATTCGTCGATGCGCTGTTGGAGTGCATCGCTGACACCGACCCGGCTGCCCGATTGACTGAGTTCGCGATACAGATCGTTCAATTCACTCCGGTAACGCGCCAGAATTTCCCCGCGCTGTTTTTCCAGGACGCGCCGGATGCTGGCGGCCGAGACATTGGGGTTGCCGTCCATGTCGCCGCCCACCCAGGAGGCAAAGCGCAGCAGGGGGTGGGAGACAAAAAGCTCGGCTTCCGGGCCATACACCTGCCGTACGGCTGCCTCCAGTTCCTCATAAAAGGAAGGCACGACGCGATAGATGACCTGGAGCAGGAAAAACAGCACATGCTCGTGTTCATCGTCGACCGTCGGGCGGACATCGGGGTCGCTGTCGGTTTGCCAGGCGGTGGCGAGGTGCATGTGGATGTTTTCGAGAATACCGGCGGATTCCTGGGGCGTGAGATTTGGATTGAGCCGCTCCACCAGGCGTTGGGCGATCCACTGTTGTTTTTGCAATAAGGTTCGGCGACGCGCCTCGGTGGGATGGGCGGTGAACACCGGCTCCACCCAGAGATTCTGTAACAGCGCATCAAATCCGGCCAGCGACATGCCGCCGTCCCGAAGCCGGGTGACCATGTCCAGCAGGCTTTCCGGTTGGGGCGTGGTCAATTCGCGCGCGTAATGGCGCCGGCGGCGCAGGCGATGCACTTTTTCGGCGATATTGACCGATTGAAAATAGGACGAGAAGGCGTAAGTGAATTCAACCGCCTCTTTGGTCGTCAGGGCGGCGAGGCGGGCACACAGTGCCTGTTCGGCTTCCAGTGAACCATCCCGGCGCGCTTCGGCCAGCCGATGCACCTCCTGGAACAGTTCAACCAGCGGCCAGTCCGTTTGTTCCCGAAGGGTTTCTTCCAACAGTTGCCGCAGGGTTTCCATGTCGGCCAGCAGAGCCTGGATGGGATCGGCGGGCGATGCGATGGAGACGTCTGTCATGAAACCTCCCGGAGCGACGGTGGCGGAATCGCGTGTCCGCTCGGAAGGGTTCCGGGGCGGATCAGCTTGTGCTGACAGGATCGAGCAGGTTGGCAAGGCCGAATACGGCGGCCAGATTGCGAGTCTGATCGGGCAGCGAGTGAAACTGGATAGAACGGCCCACGGCATGGGCCATCCGTTTCCATTGCAATAGCAGTGCCAGGCCAGCGCTATCCATGTGCGTGGTCTGGGTGAAATCCAGGGTCAGGGGGGTCCCCTGTCCAGGGGTGCAAAACGGCTTGAAGGCGTCTATGCCTGCAACGACGGATGCAAACGTCAGGCCGCCGGCAACCCGAATGAGGGTGCCATTCGGGTCGGCGGTGAGCGTCAGCGGATCGGATTGTTCAGTTTTTCTAGACATTCGGCTTTGCGATCGGAATGGTTTGGGTGCGCATTTTTTCGATCAGTCCGTCCAGGCCCAGGCGGCGGGCATCCTCCTGCAACACATTGCGATAACTCATGATGAAGCTGATGTTTTCCACCACCACGTCGTAGACTTTCCACTCGCCCTGTGGATTGCGGTAGAGATAATATTTCGCTTGGATGGGCTTGCCATCCTTGAGCACGATCTCGGTGGGGACGGCCTTGTCCCAGTCGAAATAGCCGCTGGTGGGGCGCATGACCCGGATGGGTTGATCCTCGTAGGAGAGCAGTCCCTCGGCATAGGTGCGCATCAGCATGTTCTCGAATTCATTGAGAAACGCGGTTTTCTGGGC
>WOZT01000162.1 GCA_011620145.1 Gammaproteobacteria bacterium
GCGCCCGGCTTGCCGATCCGGTGATGGATGTGGAGCACCTGACCTTCACCTACGCTGATTTTCCCAAGCTTCAGGGCGATCTGCGCCAGGCCGGTTGGGGCAACGCCCTGATTGCCCGGCGTCACGGCCTGACTGGCCGGCGCCGCTTCGAGGCCATGCAGCAGCATTACCGCGATCAGTTTCCAGGCGCGCCGCTGGGCATGACGCTGGAGCTGATCTATGGCCATGCCTGGGCGCCCGATCAGCCCCGATCCATTGTCCGGGACGGTGAGGTGCATGTGCCCTTGTCCAGTCTGCGGCGCGGCAGCGGAAGCGGTTCGTGACGCCGGCTCGGGGATGGTTCATCACCGGCACCGATACCGGGGTTGGCAAGACCCATGTGGCTTGCGGCCTGTTGCGGGTGCTGGCAGCGGAAGGCATACGTGCCGTGGGGTTCAAGCCGGTGGCGACTGGTTGCATGGGACCGGTTGGCGCATTGCGTAACGACGATGCGCTCGCTCTCATGGCGGCGGGCGGGGTGGCGGCGGCCTATGAGACCATCAATCCCTATGCCTTCGCGCCGCCCATTGCGCCTCATCTCGCCGCCCAGGCCGCAGGCATCGCCATTCGCCCCGCGCCGATCCTGCGGGCTTTCGCCTCCCTGGCCGGGCAGGCCGAGGCCGTGGTGGTGGAGGGCGCCGGGG
This sequence comes from Gammaproteobacteria bacterium, assembly GCA_011620145.1. Taxonomy (GTDB): domain Bacteria; phylum Pseudomonadota; class Gammaproteobacteria; order UBA5335; family UBA5335; genus Macondimonas. The sequence goes on from WOZT01000162.1 coordinate 684, forward strand.
GCTGGCGCGTCCCGTTGGGGGAGGACTGGGAAATGGGTGATCTGGCCCGCCAACTGCGCTTGCCGGTGATCCTGGTGGTGGGAATGCGGCTGGGTTGCCTGAATCATGCGCTGCTGTCCGCGCAGGCCATTGGCGATCTGCTCTGTGGCTGGGTCGCGAATGAAGTGGATGCCGGCATGGATTCCATGGCGGGCAATCTGGCAAGTCTGCGGGAGCGGTTGCCGGTGCCTTGCCTTGGCGTGGTGCCCTTTCGAGGCTGTGCCGAGGATCGTCTCGATCGCTCGTTTTTTAGGCTCGCCTAGCCTGAAGATGTGGGTTCCGCAAGCTGTTTGGCTTGCGCCCCTGACCTTGATCAAGTACGATTTGCGGGCTTTTTCGACGCCACTTTCCGCGCGGGACAACCGGTTTCGCGCCGGAGGCGATGTCCCCGGATCGATGGTTGGGAGGTGTCCATGGACTCCCCCGCAGAGCCTTTGACGGACCAGCCGTTTTGCTGCGTGGTCGCCCCGGATGGGTCGCTGACTGTGCGGGCGGCTTGGGGCTTTGGGCTGGTTGCCTGTCTGCCGATCGTGGTAGGCGCTTTTTGGGCGGGGATCATGGGTTTATGGCCCATCCTTCCTTTTTCTGGCCTTGAAAGTCTTGCGGTGCTGTGGACGCTGAGGCACTGCCTCCGCCGTAATGCCTACCGCGAGGTGATCCGCATCGAATCGGGGCGCATCCAGGTTGAGTCAGGGCGCAAGGGCCCAGAACAGGTGACGATTTTCGAGCGTCCTTGGGCGCGTGTGCGTTTGGACAGTTCCGTTGAGCCGTCTCGGCTTTGGCTGGTCTGCCGTGATCGCCGTGTGGAACTCGGACGCGGCCTGATTGAGTCAGAGCGGCGGCGACTGGCCAATCGATTGAACGAAGTAATGGCGTCAGGGGCTGTCGGTTAATGATTAAGCTTGACGTCAAGGCATGAGGAGTGGGAGAGGCATGATTTGTATGCGGATGCGCGGCGTAATGGAATCGACCCTTGTGGCTGCGGCGATGACGGGGGCGGGGATCGGAAGCGCCCACGCCGGACTGCGATACAACATGCCCGAAGGGGTCTCCGAGATCAGCCGCAGCGTGTATTCACTGCACATGGCGATGTTCTGGGTCTGCGTTGCAATCGGGGCGCTGGTGTTTGGCGCGATGATTTACTCCATTGTGCGTTTCCGCAAATCAGCCGGCGCCCAGCCGGCCAATTTTCATGAAAACACCGCCATCGAGTTGATCTGGACGGCCATCCCCTTTGCCATTCTGGTGATCATGACCATTCCCGCTGCGGGCCTGTTGATCAAGATGGACGACACGAGCCAGTCGGACATGACCATCAAGATCACCGGTTATCAGTGGAAATGGCACTATGACTATCTGGATCAGGATGTGTCCTTTTTCAGTGCCCTGGCTCAGGACAGCAATGCAGCGCGCCAATTGGGCGCCCAGATTGACCTCAAGTCCGTGGATCATTATCTGCTCAATGTGGACCATCCGGTGGTGGTGCCCGTCGGGAAAAAAATCCGCTTCCTGATCACTTCAAACGATGTAATTCATTCTTGGTGGGTGTCCGATTTGGCGGTCAAGAAGGACGCCATTCCGGGGTTCATCAATGAGTTCTGGACCCGGATCGATGTTCCAGGAATTTACCGTGGCCAGTGCGCCGAGTTGTGCGGTCGCGATCACGGTTTCATGCCGATTGTGGTGGAGGCAAAAACTCCTGAGGACTATGCGGCTTGGTTGGACGCGCAGCACGCTGCGAAAGCCCAGCAGACTGCGATGGTGAATGGGGCAGCCTTGGCGGCTGCTCGTTGATGAATATGGGTGGGAGAACAGTCATGAGTGAACAGGTGCTTGGACACGATGAACATGATCATGGCCCGGATCCGCAGTTCTTGCGGCGCTGGATCACCACCACAAATCACAAAGATTTGGGTGCCTTGTACCTGTGGTTCTCGCTGTTGATGTTCCTGGTTGGCGGCGCCATGGCTTTGGTGATTCGCGCCGAGCTGTTTCAACCTGGCATGCAGCTGGTCCGGCCCGAATTCTTCAACCAGATGACCACGATGCATGCGCTGGTGATGATTTTTGGCGGTGTGATGCCGGCCTTCGTGGGGCTGTCAAACTGGCTCTTGCCGGTGATGCTGGGCGCTCCAGACATGGCCTTGCCGCGACTCAATAACTGGGGATTCTGGATCCTGCCGTTTGCCTTTACCTTGTTGATTTCCACATTGTTTATGCCCGGCGGCGCGCCAGCGGGCGGCTGGACCATGTATCCGCCATTGGTGTTGCAGACAGGCTTGGCGTTTCCATTCCTGATTTTCTCTGTTCATTTGCTGGGTGTTTCTTCCATCATGGGAGGAATCAATGTCATTGCGACCATCCTGAATCTGCGTGCTCCCGGCATGACGCTCATGAAAATGCCACTGTTTGCCTGGTCCTGGCTGATCACGGCGTTCCTGATTATTGCGGTGATGCCCGTGTTGGCAGGCGCTGTCACCATGTTATTGATGGACAAGTACTTCGGTACCAGCTTCTTCAATGCGGCGGGCGGTGGCGATCCGGTGCTGTTCCAGCATGTGTTCTGGTTCTTTGGCCACCCTGAAGTCTATATTCTGATTCTTCCGGCCTTCGGGATTGTTTCACACATCATCCCGACTTTTTCCCGCAAGCCGTTGTTTGGTCATGCTTCCATGGTTTACGCCATGTCGGCGATCGCATTCCTCTCCTTCATTGTCTGGGCCCATCACATGTTCACGGTGGGACTGCCCTTGGCCGCCGAGCTGTTCTTCATGTTCGCGACCATGCTCATTGCCGTGCCGACGGGCGTGAAAGTATTCAACTGGACCGCGACCATGTGGCGCGGATCATTGAGTTTTGAGACGCCCATGCTGTTCGCACTGGGTTTTGTCTTCATGTTCACAATCGGTGGCTTTTCCGGGCTGATGTTGGCCATGGCGCCGGCCGATTTCCAGTACCAGGACACCTACTTCGTGGTGGCCCATTTCCATTATGTGCTGGTCCCTGGGGCGGTCTATTCCATCATGGCAGCGGTCTATTTCTGGCTGCCCAAGTGGACCGGTCACATGTATGACGAGCGCCTGGGAAAATTGCATTTCTGGTTGTCCACTATTGGCGTCAACCTGACTTTCTTCCCCATGCACTTCTCGGGTCTGGCGGGTATGCCGCGGCGTATTCCGGACTACGCGCTGCAGTTCACGACGTTCAATCAAATTTCATCCGTCGGCGCGTTTATGTTCGGCTTTTCCCAACTGTTGTTTGTCTACATTGTGATCAAATGTGTACGCGGAGGCGAGAAGGCAACGGCACAGGTATGGGAAGGAGCTGAAGGTTTGGAATGGACGCTTCCATCGCCTCCGCCTTATCACAGCTTCACGATTCCCCCGCTGGTTACTTGATTTCCGGACATCAGCGAGTGTCGCAACGCCTGGACGATTCTCGGCGCACCGCCATCCACCGTACGGTGGTATGGTTGGTGCTGCTGGTGGCAGTGGTCTACGCCGCTTTTTTCGTTGCCATGAGTCTACGTTGAGCGGTGCCATGAACAACCTCGCCGATCCCGGACCACGCAAATCCAACCGGAGTGTGCTGTTTCAGGCGGTAGTGGTTTGCCTGGTGATGTTTGGCTTTGGCTTTGCAATGGTCCCGCTGTACCGGGCTTTTTGCAATCTCACGGGTATCAATGGGCGCATGGCGGTAGTGGCTACCGAAACGTTGGCGCAATCGGATCTGACGCGTGTCATCACGGTTCAATTCGTCGCCAACCGGAATCAGTATCTGCCCTGGGAATTCAAGCCGGAAGTCTCCAGTGTGCAAGTACACCCGGGTGAAATACGGACGGTGACTTTTTTTGCGCACAATTTGCGCGATGTGCCCATGGTTGGACGCGCAGTGCCCAGCATTGCACCTGGGGAGGCCGCGAAGTATCTGCGCAAACTGGAATGTTTCTGCTTCAACGAGCAGCATTTCGCAAGCGGAGAAGCGCGGAATATGCCGGTGCGATTTTATATCGATCCACGGATCCCTCCGGGCATTGATACATTGACCCTTTCCTATACCTTTTTTGACGCCAGTCCTCAGACGACGATGGTTGGCGATAAAACCGCAGCAGGATCATGATCGCTTGCCGCTGCGACTGACTTGACTGCGATTACAAGATTACTCAGGCTTCAAGAGAGGACGTTCCCATGGCCCATGCTAGCCACGATCAAGAGATCTATTTCGTCCCCCAACCAAGTCATTGGCCAATCGTGGGTACGATTGGGCTGTTCCTCATGGCGGGTGGGAGTTCCATCGGATTGAATGGTATTTCGATGGGTTATTACGCCTCCCTGCTGGGCTTTGCGATCCTGGTGGTGATGTTGTTCGGCTGGTTCGGCAAGGTCATTGCCGAAAATCTGGCGGGTTCCTATAACGCCCAGGTTGATCGCACCTTCCGATGGGGCATGAGCTGGTTCATTTTCTCTGAGGTCATGTTTTTTGCGGCGTTTTTTGGCGCTTTGTTTTATGCCCGGAATATGACCATTCCATGGCTTGCAGGCGCCGGATCGAAATCAATCATGACGCATTTGCTTCTGTGGCCACATTTCGAGGCGGCTTGGCCAACCAATGGCCCGGCAGCGTTGGGAGGGCAGTTCGGAACGGTGAATGCCTGGGAGCTTCCGGCTATCAATACGGCAATTTTGCTGACCAGCAGTTGGACTGTGACCATGGCGCATCATGCCGTGCGCGCTGGCCATCAAGCCCGGACCAGCCTCTGGCTTGCGCTGACCATCCTTCTGGGTGCGAGCTTTTTGGTCCTGCAGGCGGATGAGTACCGTCACGCCTATGAGCATCTGAACCTTACTCTCGGCTCGGGCATCTATGGCTCGACGTTCTATATGCTGACCGGCTTCCATGGTGCCCATGTGACCTTGGGAACCATCATGCTCACGGTGATGCTGTTCCGATCGCTCAAAGGTCATTTCCGCCCGGAGCGCCACTTCGCCTTTGAAGCGACCTCTTGGTATTGGCACTTTGTGGATGTGGTTTGGTTGGGGCTGTTTATCTTTGTCTACATCCTTTGAAACTGTTGAGGGACGAGGCCTCTTGATGA
>WOZT01000227.1 GCA_011620145.1 Gammaproteobacteria bacterium
GGGCATCCTGGGCCAGCATGTGGGAGGTGGCCGGAATTTCCAGGACGGTGATCGTGCCCCCCGCCTGATGGGCGCTGCGGGCCATGTGGCGACGGCTGAGGATCAGATCCATCTCGGCCACCATGATCCACCCACGCGCGCCCCGCAGGACTTCATAGGCAGCCGTGGTCCGCGAGGCCATCCAGGATTCGATATCGCGCACGTTCGTGACGATGGTGCGCGCCCGTTTGGCGTTGAACCACAGCCGGGAGGCCAGCTCCAGCTTCTGGCCGCTGGGGGGGCCGAAGACCAGGCGACCCAGTCGCCGCATGGGCAGGCGCTGCAGCAAGGGCATCAGCGCCGGCAGCAGCCAGAGCCCGACCCCGGTGGCGGCCACCCCCAGGCTGGGATGAATGCGTCCCTGCGGCAACACAGGCGCCTCCAGGACATATTCGATGTCGCGTCCCGCACGGTGGTGCAGATCGGGGCGCTGCAGCGCCGCTTCCAGCACCACGGCGCCGCCGCGAGAATGACCATGCAATCGGACCTGATCGGCGTGAACCAGATGTTCGAGCACGAGATTCAGTACGGCCGCGTCATGGGCGATGGTGCCCACGGCATAGGGCAAGGGTCGATCCCATTCGGGCTGCTGGGTGCGCGCCTCGGGCGACACGGTGGTGACGTGGTAATCGGCGTTGTTGAGATAGATGCATTCGGTGTGGGGATCGTCGTATAAACCGTCGAAATACCAGACTTCCTCCAGGAATCCGGGCACGCAGACCACGCTGGTGCGCGGCTTGCCATGCGCCCGCCGCACCAGGGCATGGCAGGCCCCGATCCGGTAGATCTCGCCCTCAAAATCCTTGGCATAGATCGGCTGCGTCGGCCGATCCAGATAGCGGCGGCGCAGTCCCACGGCAAGCGCTGCCAAGGCACCTGCCAGTAGCCATTGATTCATATCCTTCCTCCTCGCGTTTTTCTGATTCTATCGTCATCGTCGGCCGACTCACCCCGTCTGGGTTCCGCCCACGGTAAGGCCATCGATGCGCAGGGTCGGCTGCCCCACGCCCACCGGCACACTCTGCCCGTCCTTGCCACAGGTGCCCACCCCGTCATCCAGGCGCAGGTCATGCCCCAGCATGCTGACCCGGGTCAGCACCTCGGGACCATTCCCGATCAGGGTCGCGCCTTTCACGGGCCGACCGATGCGACCATTCTCGATCAGATAGGCCTCGCTGGCGGAAAAGACAAATTTCCCCGAGGTGATATCCACCTGGCCGCCACCGAAGTTCACCGCGTACAAGCCGCGCGGCACCGAGCGAATGATCTCCTCGGGATCATGAGGACCCGGCAGCAGATAGGTATTGGTCATGCGTGGCATGGGCAGATGGGCATAGGATTCACGACGGCCATTGCCGGTCGGCGCCATGCCCATCAGGCGCGCGTTCTGTTTGTCCTGCAGATAAGCCCGCAGCCGTCCAGCCTCGATCAATACGGTCTGTTGGCTGGGCGTTCCTTCGTCATCCACCGTCAGCGAACCGCGCCGATCGGTCAGCGTGCCGTCATCGACCACGGTACACAGTGGGCTGGCCACGCTCTCGCCCAGGCGGCCACTGAAGGCCGAGGTGCCCTTGCGGTTGAAATCCCCCTCCAGACCGTGACCAATGGCTTCATGCAAAAGAATCCCGGGCCAGCCCGGCCCCAGCACCACGGTCATCGATCCCGCCGGCGCCGGCTCAGCCTCCAGCGCCACCAGCGCCTGACGCACGGCCTCGCGCGCATGGTGGCGCGCGGCATCCCGATCGCGCAGCATGTCGTAGCCAAAACGCCCGCCGCCGCCGGAGCTGCCGCGCTCGCGCCGCCCATCCTTTTCCACGATCACCGACACGTTGATGCGCACCAGCGGCCGCACATCCGCAGCGAGGGTCCCATCACTGGCGGCGACCAGCATGATTTCATCCACCCCCGACAGACTCACCATCACCTGCCGCACCCGGGATTCGCGCCGGGCTTCCGCCTCGGCCGCCTGCAGCAGGGCCAGCTTGTCCTCCACAGGCAAGCCGCCCAGCGGATCCTGGTCGCCGTAGCGCGCCATCGCCGCCGGCACCCGAAAGCCGGACCCGGCGACCCGCGTGGTCGCCGTCTGTCCCTGGCGCAGGATGGCGCGAGCCGCCTGAGCCGCTTCCCGCAAAGCCTGGGGATTGAGTTCATCGGAATAGGCGAATCCCGCTTTCTCGCCCGACAGCGCACGCACCCCTACCCCCTGTTCCAGGGAAAAATCGCCTTCCTTGATGCGCCCGTCTTCCAGACTGAAGGACTCCGATCGCACCTGCTGGAAATACAGGTCGGCCGCATCGGCACCTGCGCCGCTCAGCAGATCCAGGGTGTCCTGGAGATCGTCCTCACGGATTCCCTCGGGCACCAGCAGCCGCGTGCGAGCCAGGACCAAAGCGGGATTTTCAACAGTCAATTCCACGTTCATGGCAACACAACCCCAAAACGACGGTGAGACAGGGCGGGAAAACGGGTGCGCAGGGCGTGGACCCGCTGGGTATCGACGTCCCCCAGGACGATCCCGGAACCACGCGGCAGGACATCGACCACCGCGCCCCAGGGATCGACGATCAGACTGTGACCAAAGGTTTCCCGGCCATTGGCGTGATAGCCGCCCTGGGCCGCCGCCACCCCATACATCAGGTTTTCCACGGCCCGCGCGCGCAACAGCAGTTCCCAATGGGCCTGGCCCGTCAGTTGGGTGAACGCCGCCGGCAACGCGAACCACTCCGCCCCCGCATCGACCATGGCCCGGAACAGCTCGGGGAAGCGCAGGTCGTAACAGACCGCCAGTCCCATCCGACCCGCCGGGGTATCCACTACCACGACCTGGTCTCCGGCGAGCTGGGTGGCCGACTCACGATAGGTTTCCTCGCTGGCAGGGAGATGGACATCGAACAGGTGCATCTTGTCGAAGCGGGCAATCTGTTGGCCCTGCGCGTCGAACACGAGACAGGCAGCGGAGACCTTGGCACTGCCCGCAGCACGCAGCGGCACGGTGCCTGCCACGATCCACAGGCCCTCCCGCTGCGCGATGCGGGCGAGTTGATCCTGGATCGGCCCCTGCCCCGGCGCCTCGGCCACCGCCAGCTTGTCCGTGTCTTTCATTCCCATGCAGGCAAAATGTTCGGGCAACACCGCAATCCGGGCGCCCGCCTGGGCCGCACGCACCAGCAATCGCTCCGCCTCGATCAGGTTGGCGGTGACCTGAGGTCCGGAGGCCATTTGCACGCCAGCGACCATTACCATGGAACACTCCTTAGGGTTTTCTGGACGATAAGGGGGCGGCGCGCGGCTGTCCACTGTGTGCAATAGCGCGTCAAGGCCGGCGGGTTTCGGGCAGGTTGAAAGGTCCCTGCTCCCGTTCCAGCGTTGCCGCGTCGAAGCTGCCCTCAAGTCGATAGCGGATTTGAACCAACCGCCCCACTGGCTGGCGCCACAGCTCGCGACCCAACAACACAGCCGCTCCGGCGATTGGGCCACCGGCCACCGTGGCGGCCAGGGCCAGCCCCGCCGACAGACCCGGCGTAACAACCAGCTCCTGGTCAAACTGACGCTTTTTGAGGTCGCTGGTCCCCGTCATGCGGACATCGGCCGCCGGGCCTTCCAGATGCAGCATACGGGTCTCGACCACCCCACGTTCCAGATGAAGATCGCCGCGAATTCGGCTGAACGGCAGGCTGGGGCGAAATACCCCTGAAAAATCATGAGTCAACCGACGGGGCAAGTCATAGAGGCCGGCCAGGCCCATGACGACACCCGTGGTGGGACGGGTCTCACGCAAATAGATAGCCCCCTCGTCGGCTTCAAGCTGGAAATCTCCCCGCGCCCGCTCACTGGCCACCTCCCACGGCGCACCCGGCCAATTCAGACGCCCGGTGATCGCGGCGCGACGCGCGTCCATCGCATCTGGATGGCCCAGCCGCCGGGCCAACGTCGGTAGATCGCCTGTTTCCATGTGGAAGGCCAGATCCGATTGCGTGTCTTGTCCCGCCTGGTTCCAGTGACCGGAGCCGCTCAGATGAACGGCGGGTCCCTCGAGCGTCCAGCCATTCATCGCCACGCCCTCCGAGGTGGGCTGCAGCTGCAGTTCCATGCGCCCCAGGTCATTGCCGCGATAACGTACCCGTTCCGCCGCCAGCCGTACCGGCGGCACAGTGCGCGGATCCAATGTCGAACGCGGCGGACTGTCGGTCGCGGAATTGCCTGAATCGGCGGCCTGCTGCAGCGCATCCAGATCCAGGCGTTTCAGGTTCACCTGCCACAAATTGCCGTTGGCGCCCATGCGAACATTGCCTTCCAGCGCGGGTGCCTGCAGGCGCAGACTGGGGAACGCTCCGCTTCGCTCCAGCGCAAACTGGACCCCGACCTGCCGCAAGCCCGGTCCTTCCACCACGCCCACTGCCAAATCGATGCCACCGAGCCAGGGGGGCAAAGTCCATGGCTGACCGGATGGTGTTCCCCGTACCGCCCAGATGGAATGCCAAGCTACCAAATCCTGCGGGGTCAAGCGGTCCAGCCGCCCCTGGATCCACAGACCTGAAGCATCAGGCAGGGCATCCGCGCTCTGGTTGAACCCGATTAATCCTCGATCAAAAACCCAGCCGGTCTCACGGGGCAGCAGGAACAACGAACCTCGGATCAGTTCGCCCTGCTCCACTTCGATGCGATGCCCAGAACCATCTCCATTGCCTCGAAGCACCAGCGGCCGTTGCAATTCGGCCGGCTTGCCCAGCGGCGCAGGCCAATTCAAGGCGAGGCCCTGCAGGGTGCTTTGGGCAGACCAACGCAATCGCCCCTCCGGCAGCACATCGAAATGGGCATCCAGATCGGTTTTTCCCTGGATGGTGTGCGGATCGAGAAATGCCAACTGACGTCGCAACAGGGCAGCGGGCAAACCACCCCGCAGCCGCACCTGGGTCGCCCGGAATCCCCCGGCGCGAACCGCATCGGGCAGCGCACTCACTTGCAGGTGCACCGGAACACCCTCCAGCTGGGCCTGGATATCGGTGGCTTCCAGATGGTCCTCGTGAAATTGCAGACTCCCCCGAATCTCATCCAGCGCCATACCCCAATCCGGCTGCTCCAGTCGCGCGCCATCCCAGTAGAATGCCCCCGCAACCCGAGCCTGGCGCATGTCCCGCAGCGGCAGTGTCAGATGCAGATCCAATCGCACCGGTCCGCTCCCGCGGGCACCATCGAGCAACACACGTACCGCCTGCCCAGGCGGCGCGTGAGCCAGATAATCCAGCGCGCCCTGGTGTTCACCCCGGCCCTGCCCTTCGGCCACCAGCACCAGATCCCGGTAATCGGCCATCTCCACCCGCGTCTCCGCCAGCGTCAATCCCCCGCTGCGGGCCGAACGGGCATCCACGCGAAAACCCGTGCCCGTGAAGGTGAGCCGCCCATCAATGGCTTCCAGCTCCGGCCAGTCGGGATGGAAACGCAACACACCGCCTTCAAGCGCAGCCGTAACTTTGAACTCACCGCCGCCATCACGGAAGGGGAATCGTGCCAGATCGCCCCGCAACACAAGCTGGCCTTCCCGAATGTGCCCATCCCGAATCGAGGCGCGCAACCAGCGCGCTGTATCAGGCGGCAAATGCCGACGCGGTAAATACCGATCAATCACCGCGGCGTTAACATCCTGGAATGCCACCTGCAGATCCATCAGAGGCCGCTGCCCCGGTCGCCACACCATGGCCAAACTGCCCTGGGCCTTCAGATCCG
>WOZT01000085.1 GCA_011620145.1 Gammaproteobacteria bacterium
CCCAGCTTGATGAGCACCGTCAGGGCGATGATGGCCAGCCCCCAATTGCCGAACAACACACGATGCGTCCAGGACAGTACAAAAAACAAAGGCTTGGCGATGATGGTCAGCAGGCCATAATCGACTGTCAGCTCCAGTCCCGGCGCCACATCAGCCAGCAGATTCTGTTCCTTGGGTCCGAGGAACATCCGGGTGCGCAGTTCGCGGGTCTCCCCCGGCGCCAGCTCCACCTTGTCCCCGGTCAGGCCCAAAATGACCTGGCCGGTGGGAAGATTCTTGCTGTAATAGTGGCTTTGCGCGCTGGCATCCCCCAGCAGGGCGCCCAGAAAATAATGATCCGAGAACGCTATCCAGCCGCCGGGTTGGGTCAGATCAATCGGCGTGGCGGCGAGCTTGTCAAAAGCAAGTTTCTGGTAGCGGTGGCCATCGTAGTAGGTTGCAACGCTGGTAAACGTACGCGGCGCCATGAAACTGAGCGGCGAGCGCTGGGGCGGTGGGGGCGGTAATTGCTGGAGCTGGCTGTACAGGCTGCCGTGCCAAGGCTTTTCACCGCGATTTTCCACACGAAAATCGACGCCCACCACATAACTGCCGCGTTCAAAATGATAGCGCTTGGTCACCGTCAACCCCGATGGGTCGGTCCAGTGGAGAGGCACATCCAGCGTCTTTTCCGCGTCCCTGAGGGTGTAGCGCTCGGCATCGGCGTGATAGAGCGCGCGATGATCCGGGGCCGGCCCGCTGGCCGCCATCAGGCCATTCTGAGCAACGTAAAACTGACCGTCGCGGTCCGAGAGCAACTGGACCGGCGAATTCGGCAGATCGGTGGACAGGGGATATTTCAGCAGCGCAATGCGGCGCAAATCCCCACCCAGGGCGTCAATTTCGCCGGCGAACAGGTCGGTTTCAACGGAAATTCGCTCGGCGCTGGCCAAAACCGGGATCGCCTGGTGGGCCTCACCGGGCGCGGGTGGATTGAGCGTGGGCGCGTCCAAAGCCGGGATATCGGCATTGTTGGCCGTCTGTTGCGTCGCCACCGGGGCATGCGAGGCCTCCGGCGCGAGCTTGGCAGCGTCCTCTTGCCATGCCTGCCAGATCAGGAACACGACGGCCAGCAGAAGCGCGTAGAGGGTAAAGCGTATATTTTCCATGGCAACAGCCCTACGGGCGCACGGGGAGTGAATGAACGGGCACTTTAGCCCGTGAGATCAGGCGTCGCCAGTGTCGATCGAGGGATTGTCGCAGGGACTCGCCTGAAAGCTGCGCCGCTCCGTGGCGGGCCATGACCACCACATCCCATCCTGCCAATTCGTGCTGGCGCAACCGGAAACTCTCCCGGCAGGTCCGTTTGAGGCGATTGCGCGCCACCGCATTGCCCGCGGATTTAACGGAGATCGCAAGCCCCAGGCGGGCATGGTCCAAGCCATTCGGTCGGGCCAGAATGACCAGCCCAGGATCGCCTTGTCGATGACCTTCTGCGCGCAGGGCCGCAAACTGACCCGCCCGGGTCAATCGACGAGATGGCGGGAAACCCCGCTCTCCCATGTAGGGCAGTATCGATCAGACGGTCAGGCGATGACGGCCCTTGGCACGCCGGGCCTTGATGACCAAACGACCATTCTTGGTCGCCATCCGGGCACGAAACCCATGGGTGCGCTTACGACGCAATTCGCTGGGCTGGTAGGTTCTTTTCATGGCGTCAACCGCTGTTCCGGCAAGTGATTGGGATCCCGCAGGTCGGACGGGAGGGCCGCAAATCCTACGTCCGCCATGGTGGGGCTGTCAATTGAATTGTCGGTGGCTTGCGCCCCGAAAGCGGTATAGACTGATTTGCCCGTAGCGAAACGACGGGGATTCCTTTTGTTTATCTATTAAATTACAACAAGTTGGGTCCTCTTGTGTCTGTCTGGCAAAACTGTCTCAATGCATTGCAGTCGCAACTCCCGGAACAAGAGTTCGGGGTCTGGATCCGCCCATTGCAAGCGGTGGAAGAAAACGGCCGATTGCGTCTGCTGGCCCCCAATCCCTTTGTCCAGGAATGGGTCAAAAACCACTATCTGGACCTGATTCAAGCCACCCTTACTCGATTTCCCCAAGGGATCTCGCCTCCAGCCAGCATCGAAGTGGGCTCCGTAACGCCCATGACCCCCATGGCTCAGTCGGAACCGATGCGATCGTTCATGCCCGTCCGCAATGAACCCCTGATGGGCAACCGCATCAATCCCGCTTTCACCTTCGATACCTTCGTGGAAGGCAAGTCCAACCAACTGGCATTTGCGGCGGCCCGGCAGGTCGCTGAAAATCCAGGGGAATCCTACAATCCCCTGTTTCTTTATGGGGCGGTGGGTCTGGGCAAGACCCATCTCATGCATGCGGTCGGCAACGAATTGCTGCAGCGACATCACGGTGCCAAGGTGATCTACCTGCATTCAGAGCGTTTCGTGAGCAACATGGTGCATGCCTTAAAAAACCACAAGATAAATGAATTCAAAAACTTCTATCGATCCCTGGACACCCTGCTGATCGACGACATCCAGTTTTTCGAAGGCAAGGAACAGTCCCAGGAAGAATTTTTCCATACCTTCAATGCCCTGCTCGAAGGACAACGTCAGATCATCCTGACCTGCGACCGCTATCCCAAGGAGGTCCAGGGCCTGGAAGAACGGCTACGCTCCCGCTTTGGCTGGGGGCTCACCGTGGCGGTGGAACCGCCTGAGCTGGAAACGCGCACTGCCATCCTGATCAAAAAGGCCGAGCAGATGGGCGTGGAACTGCCGGACGCCGTCGCCTTTTTCATCGCCAAACAGGTGCGATCCAATGTTCGGGAACTGGAAGGTGCGCTGCGTCGCGTAATCGCGCACTGTCAATTCAAGGGCTTACAGATCACCCTCGACGCAACCCGCGAAGCGCTCAAAGACCTTTTGCTTCTGCAGGAAAAATTGGTCACGATCGAAAACATCCAGCGCACGGTCGCCGAATACTACAAACTGCGGGTCAACGACCTGACCTCCGTGCGCCGTACCCGCACCATCGCCCGGCCACGTCAAATCGCCATGACGCTGGCCAAGGAGCTGACTTCTCACAGCTTGCCGGAAATCGGCAAGAGCTTTGGCGGTCGCGATCACACCACGGTCTTGCACGCCTGCCGAAAAACGGCTGAACTACGTGAAACCGATCTTCGCACCAATGAAGACTATCAAAACCTGTTACGAATCCTGTCCGGTTGAATGAGGCGAACAAGCTGTGGATAAGCTGTCGGCAAGCGGTGGATCATTCTCCACGAAATCGCGGGGGCCCACTTATCCACATTTTCTCCACAAATCGCCCACAAGCTATAAAGCCAAAAAATAAAGCCCAATACTTTGAAATTTAAAGTTATTTATGGTTATTCCACTAATCCACAGGCTCTAACATCACCATCAAAAAACAAAGAATTTATATTTGATTCACCCCCACTGCCGAGATAAGGTGACATGAAATTCGAATTGCAGCGCGAGGAACTCCTCAAACCCCTGCAGACAACCATCGGGGTTGTTGAACGGCGCCAGACCATGCCGATCCTGGCCAACGTCCTCTTGCAGGTCGAAAACGACTGTTTCTGGATCACCGGAACGGACCTTGAAATCGAAATGGTCGCCCAAGGCATCTGCAATGCGGAATCCAACGGCAGTGCAACTGTTTCTGGCCGAAAGCTATTGGACATCGTTCGTAGCCTGCCTGAGGGAATCACGGTCCAATGCAGCGTGGATAACGATCGCCTCGCCCTGCGCGCGAATCGCAGCAGATTTTCACTGGCGACGTTACCAGTCACTGATTTCCCCGTCAGTCGTGCTCAGGAAAGCGACATCCGACTTACCTTGAATCAAGGGCAATTGAAAACCTTGTTCGACCTAACACAATTTGGCATGGCCCATCAGGATGTTCGCTATTATCTGAACGGACTCTTGCTGGACCTACGCCCCGGCCTGCTGCGGGCTGTCGCCACCGATGGGCATAGGCTGTCGATGGCTGAAACTGTGCTGGAGGGGGGATCCAGTGAAACCCGTCAACTCATCGTTCCACGCAAAGGCATTCTTGAACTGCAAAAACTGCTCGGAGAAGGGGATATTGAATTGCAAATCTCGGGCAACCAGATTGGCGCGTCCATGAATGGCATTCGCTTTACCAGCAAACTCGTCGACGGACGATTCCCCGATTATGAGAAAGTCATTCCTCCTCACCTGCCTCGCACACTGACCGTCGATCGACTCCAACTGCGCCAGGCCCTGAGCCGCGCAGCCATTTTGTCCAATGAAAAATTCCGTGGAGTGCGTCTCAGTCTGGACAAGGAAGGTGTCACGATCCGCGCTCATAATGCCGAACAGGAAGAGGCTGAAGAATTCCTTTCGGGCCAATACCAAGGCGAGCCCATGGAAATTGGATTCAACGTGAATTACATCCTTGAGCCGCTGGCAGTTCTATCAACGGAAGCCGTCTGCCTGAAATTTTCAGATGCCAATGGCAGTTGTGTCATCAGCGCCGTCAATGAGACTGCACCCGCGATTCCCAGCAGTCACGTGGTCATGCCCATGCGGCTTTGAGGTATCGGGATGACGTTGTGCGCCCTCAAGGGACGCGATTTTCGATCTTTTACATCCCTCCAGATGGTGTGTCATCCCGAGGTCAATTTAATCGTCGGGCCAAACGGCAGCGGCAAAACCTCGTTACTGGAAGCGATCTATCTGCTGGGCAGAGGAAAATCCTTTCGCACAACCCGACGTCAAAATCTTTGGCGTCGGGATAGTGACGGGTTTTCCTTACAGGCCGATATTTCCGATACTTTGGATCGAAAGATCCGTCTTAGCCTCAATGCGTCGCCGTCCGCTTTGGCATATCGCCTTCAAGGCCAACCGGTAAAAGTCCTGAGTGAACTTCTTCCGCTCTTGCCTGTTCAGGTTCTCGATCCCCGTACAATGCCGCTTATTGGTGGAACTCCCGCTGATCGCCGACGTTTTATTGATTGGGGATTGTTCCACGTGGAACCCTCTTTCCACGGTCACTGGCGGTTTTATCAGCGGGCACTTGATCAACGCAATGCCGCACTACGAGCAGGGAGCCCCGATGCGGCATTGGCAGGATGGGAACAACCCATGATCCAGCACGGCATGGCGTTGCATGCGTTACGCATGACTTACCTGGAAAGCCTGGTTGGTTCTCTGTCCGTTTGCCTGAATAGATTGAACTGCCCTGGAGAACTGGATTACCGTTACCAAGCCGGCTGGCCTCGGGATAAATCCCTGGAGGAATCCATTATTGGTGGCCGTTTTCGGGATCGCGTTCAGGGATTTTCATCCATCGGACCTCATCGAGCTGATTTACTGTTGCGTGTTGACGGTCATCCGGCGTCGCAATGCCTATCACGGGGAGAAGAAAAACGATTGACCTATGCCTTGTTGCTGGCCCAGATCATTCATCTTCACCAGCACACGGGTCAGGAACCCATCGTTCTCGTGGACGATCCAATCACGGAATTGGATGAAATGCATTGGACCCTATTGGCAGATTTGTTGGCAGAATTGCCCGCGCAGCGCTTTATCACGTTGATCGACCCACGACAGATCAAGCTGGAAAACAAGGGCACAACGTTCCACGTGGAACAGGGTGTGCTCTCAAGAATGCTATGATGTCCCTTTTTCCGG